>CAMOOZ010000118.1 GCA_946621895.1 uncultured Lachnospiraceae bacterium
CTGGGCTTCCTCGCCCTCTCCGGGCTGTGCCGGCACCTTTTGGGTCATCCCCTCCAGTGAAATGGCCTGATCCACCCCCGCCTTTTTCGTGCCGAAGGAGGCGTTATTGTCATAGCCCTTGATCGAAGTGACCTCCACACCTGCCTCGGTGTCATGGAACTCTACCAGGATATTATTCAGATTCCGGCCAAAGTTATTGCAGAGATAATCCAGGATCTGGAGATCGGTCAGCTGCCTCGAAGCCTCCGCGCTGTAGGTGATCGTTTTCTGCTCCTGCTCCATGCGGTCGGAAAGCTCTCCCAAAGGCGTTCCCTTTTTGTTCTCCGAAAAGACGCCGGTCACCGCCTCCCCGTCCTTTTCCATGTAGCCGAGATCCGCGTTCTGGACGATTCCGCCAACGCCCAGGGCTTTTGCGAGCCTGTTCACCGCCACTCCGCGAAGCATGGCCTTTGTGCCATCCTTCAGCCCGGCCTGCTCAAAGAGCGTATCCCTCTCCTGCATATAGTTCAGGGGCGCCTCGATCGCCTTAAAAAGCCTGGCCTGATCCATGCCGGTCAGCGCTGTCCAGAAGGGATGGCCCGCATATCCTTCCCCCAAAAGCTTCGGAATGCTGCCCGCTGTGCCGGGATCGAGCGCACGCTCCTTAAGCCGCGCCAGAGCGGTCATCACCTCTTCCCGCTGCTGCTTTTTCAGCTTTGTGGAGAAGGCGGTCTTAAACTGCTCAGCCAGCTCCTTTTGCCCCTTCAGATCCTCGAGCGCCTCACCCTGAATACCCTTGGCGGGCGCATCCTCGATCATTCCGGCAAGTGAATTGACATGATCCTGCAGGATCAGATTCGGTTCATGCTTATGGTTCCACACTCCTTTTTCCTTTTCCGCGCTTGCGCCCGCTCCGGGCTCAGCGGTCAGGATATTGGACATCACCTCTGACCAGACATGCTCCTGTGCCAGGGTCCCCTTCTCCTCCAGATATCTGAGATACCTTCTGGTCTGGGAATCAAACAGCCGCATTTCCTTAACCAGGCGGGCACGGGCAGTCGCCAGGCCGTTCCCGGCATTGCCCAATATCTTCTCCTTGTTCTTGATATTGCGCATGACGACATTGCTCGCTCTGATCGCTCTGAGATACAGCTTTCTCAGGTCCGCAGCCGCGCTGTTCGCCCTGGGCGCATCCTTCGGGATAGATCCCTTTAACCCTGCGGAAAGACGCCCGATGTGTTTCATATAGGTGTCCAGAGCCTTCCTGTCCACCTTCGTAGCGTTCTCTCCCAGCGCATTCAGCCTTTCCCGGACGGCTGTGATATTCTGATCCAGCAGATCCGGCAGCGCATGTTCAAACAGCGCGCCTCCCTGCCGGATATTTATCTCCGGGGGAGTCTGCGCCGGCATCTGCCCCTGCTCCCCGCCCTGCTGTTCATCCTGCTGCGGCTGTTCCTGCTGATTCTGCTGATCCTTCTGTTCCGGCTGAGGCTGGTTCTGCTGTTCCGGCGCCTGTCCCTCGGGACCAGCGCCCTCTCCCTCGGCAGCTCCCTCAGGAAGCCTGTCCGCCTCGTTGATCTGTACATCCTCATACGCCGTGCTGAGGGTATAGATCTGCCCCCAGGTATGATCCTCCGCAAGGCGATTGCCCCTTTCCAGATTAAGGGCGGTCAGGGCGGCATTCGCAGTGGCCACCCGGCCCATGTGTTCGGTAAGATCGGCGACCATCTGAACGATCTGCTTCCTTGTTTTTCCATTTCCGGTCGTCGGATTTCGATGTGTGGATACATACATGCGGCAGGCATTTGTCAGCATGATCATCGGACCGGCCAGGGCACTCGCGCCCTCCCTGATCCCCTCCGCAGTCTTGGGCAGCCGGCGATTAAGGTGCCGCACCACCTCCGCGATATGCTGTTTCACCAGGATCATCATCGGAGAGTCCTTACCTGCCTGTCCGCTTGTTTCGACCAATCCCATCAGATATTGCTCCAGTGCCTGGACTTCATTGGGCGCCCGATCCTTGTCATTCCCCTCCGCATTTTCATCCGGGGCTTCTTCTTCGGCATGTTCCTCCCCGTTCCCCTGATCCTGTGCCTCAGGTTCATTGGCATTGACCCCGCCCTCCGGAGGCTGCTGGTTTTCGCCTCCTTCTGCCTCCTCCGCTGCCTCTCCGAGATCATCCAGCTCAACCTCCGCGGGCTGGTTATTTCTGCCGCGCCTAAACCAGTTCGGGATTCCCCGGAAGAAGGCTCCAATGCGGGCCCCGATGCCTCCGCGGGCTGCGGGCTGTCCTGCCTCCTGGGGGATCTCCGCGGGATTTACCTGAACCCAGTCCTCAGCAGCATTCCCGCCCTGCGCCGGCGCTTCATTTTGCTGCTGGACATTCTGTCCCTGGGCATCATTTTGATCTTCCTCCTCATCCTCGTCATTTTCTTCCTGATTCAGCTCGGCCTGCGCCTGTGCCTGCACATTTCTGCGCCGCTTAAACCAGTTCGGGATGCCCCGGAAGAAGGCGCCTATGCGCGCGCCGAGCCCTCTGCGGGGCGCAGGCTGCTCCGCCTGCTCCCCGCCTTCTTCCTGCTGCTCTTCCTGCTGCTCGTTTACCGGTGGATGCTGCTCTCCTTCTGCCTGCTGCTCATTTACCGGCGGATTCTGCTCCTCTTCATTCCCGGGCGCTTCATTTTGCGGCGGTGCCGCGGCAGGCGCCTGATTTCCCCGTCCCCTGATCCGGTTCCAGAGCCTTTTAAGAAACCCTTCCCGTGGTGCGCCGGGCTGTTCAGCCTGCGGCTCCCCTTCTTCCTGGGGCTGCTCATTTACCGGCTGATTCTGCGCCTCCCCAATCTCCTCAAGCTCTGCGCCCTCTTCCCCCTGATTTTCGGGGGCCTGATTGCCGCGGCGCCTGAACCAGTTCGGGATGCCGCGAAAGAAGGCAAGGAAGCGGGCGCCGAGGCCCCTGCGGGGCTGCCCCAGCTGAAGATCCAGATTGATGTCCTCGTCATCAATATCATCGTCCCCCCCAGCCGCCTGGCCCTGTTCCTCGCCTCCGCCCTGCTGATTGCCCTGGTTATTTGCCTGACGCTGCTGCTGAATGAAGCCCCCGAAGGCTTGATTAAACAGGTTAGGCTCCCCTTCGGCATTCACCTCTTCTTCCAGCGCCTGCATCTGCGCGTTCAGGTTCGCGTCATCCTGGGCATTCCCCGGTGCCGGCTGCACAGCCGGGCCATTTTTGGCCTCGTTGACCATCCGGGCGATCTCATCCGTGCCTGGCTGCTTATCCTCCAGGACCACCTGATTACCCGGCTGATTCGGCGCATTCTCCTCCTCCTGCATCTGCTGATTTCCAACAGGAATCCTGAATTCGCCGCCAAAGGCATCCCCCCCGGGGATAAACTGATTTCCGCCCTGTGCATTCCCGCCGATCCTGGGTCTGCGCTGCGGATTCAGCTCGTCATCCAGTTCTCTGATCTGCATACTTTACCTCATGACACTTGGTCGCAAACCACATATGGAAAAACAACGCGCAGCCGCCGCTTCGCGGCTTTTCCTGCGCTACCTCCATTCGCATTCCCGCGCTGCTTCGCATCGCTTCATGCTCATGGAGGACATTCGCCAGATGTCCGCAAATGCTCATGCGAGCATGGCATTTGCGTCCGCCTGGCTCATTGTTTTTCCATATTACCTCACACTCCCTGCCTTCCCAAAGATCAGATCCGCGTAGGGCTCAAAATCCGACCGGGTAAACACCTTGCCCACCTTCACAAACTCATATTTTACCGCCTGCAGATAATGCACCATATGGACCTTGTGGTCCTTGTTTCCCGGATCCGCGATGGCCAGGAAGGCCGCGTTTAAGATGCAGTTCTTGATATTACCACCCACGAGCTCGTATTTTTCCGCAAGGTAACGGATATCCACATCCTCGCCCAGCGGCGTGTCCTTGGGGATCGTGGTCCGCCAGAGCATTTCCCTGGTGTCCACATCCGGGAACTGGAACTCCACGATGTACTTCATCCTTCGGAAGAACGCGGGGTCGATATTGTGCTTATAGTTCGTGGCCAGGACGGACACACCGTCATAGCCCTCCACCTCCTGCAAAAGCAGCGCGGTCTTATTGTTGTTGGAGGCCTGGTTTGAGCCGCCGTCGTCGGAACGCTTCGCAAAAAGCGTGTCGCACTCATCGAAGAACAGAACGACATTGCACTTCTTGGCCTCTCTGAAGATCATGGAAATGGATTTCTCGGTTTCACCGACATATTTATCAATAACCTTTGACAGGTCCACGCGGTAAAGCTCCAGATTCAGCTCATGCGCGATCACCTGCGCGCACATGGACTTTCCTGTCCCGGGTGCTCCGAAAAGCAGAATGGAAAGCCCGCGGCCATAAGGGTATTTTTTCGTATAATGCCAGCCGTCGTAGACATCCTTGCGGAAATTCATCTGGTCGATGGCGTGCTCCAGCGTCTCCCGCTGATCGTGGTTCATCACGATATCCTCAAAGCCGAAATTGGCCGGGATCTTGGAGGCCTTCTGCGTCAGCTCCGAGCTCATCTGCGCATAACACCCCTGGAACAGGATATCCCTCGCGATCACCGTCTGCTTTTTCATCGCGGCAAGGCTTCTGGAATGGGACAGGGCGGATTTAATCTTTCCCGGGGTAAACAAAAACTTCGTGGCCATCTCCAGCTTGTCCACATCCTCCCCGAGATCGTATTTCTGGGAGAAGAAATTCCAGATCTGCTCCCGCTCCGCCGTGGTGGGGGTGGGGATCTCCAGCTCTGTCACCACCTCCTTCGTGATATCGCGCATCGCCAGCTTATCCCGGCTGACGATAAAGACCGTGACCTTTTTATCCAGAAGCTTCGCGAAGGCCAGATCCATATAGCCGTAATATTTTTCCTTTTCATCCTCGCGGAACTGCAGCTCATCCAGCACGGCGCAGGAGTTTGTGAGGATGCATTCCCTGGAAAGCGCCCAAAGGGCCTTTTCCACAAACTGGAAGTCATAGACGAAGAGCTTTTTGCAGTTCACGCTCACCGCCTCCAGCCCGTTTTCCTTGCAGAACTGCTGGATAAAGAATTTCCGTCCGCTGCCTTCATCGCCGTAATAGGAGAAGATCCTTACGCCCTCGGCATAGGAGATCTTCATCGCGTCCAGCTGTCCGTCGTTTGCCATGATCGGATCCAGCTCTCCCTTCCCCGTCAGCATCCTGAAGAAGCGGTCATAGTTTTCATCCAGCCTCAAGGGATGCTTGCCGAAAAGGAAATCGATGATCCGCTTATCCGGGGAAACCGCCGTGGAAAACGGCATTGAGCCGATCACATGCAGATCCAGGATCGGGAGCAGCTGCTCCAGGCAGACGGACATCTCCCCGTAGGCGCCGGTGATGGAATAGCTCATCCCGTAATAGACTCTTGCCGCGGATTCGATCGTGGGCGTGGCGAGATTGCCGTTTTCGTTTACGATCTGGAAAACGCCGGCGTAATCGGTCTGCGTGGAGGACAGGATGGCGGAGGCAAAGGTATAGATCGTGAAGGGCTCGAATTTCAGCTTTTTGCACAGCTCATAGAAGGGCAGGGGGATCCCCGCCTCCAGCGTGGCCTCGGCCCTCGCGCAGACAAACTCCACAATATCCCTTGTGGTCTTTAAATGCGATGTGGAGGAGACGGTCGTTTTCTCCTTCCCGCCGGAAGCCTCTTCCTCCTCCTCCGCGTCTCCCTCCATGGAAAACTCGGAAAACAGGTTCAGGAGCTCGTCGTCGATCTCCAGATCCTCTTCCTCCTCCCCGGGCGCCGCTTCTTCCTC
Source organism: uncultured Lachnospiraceae bacterium (assembly GCA_946621895.1). The sequence goes on from CAMOOZ010000118.1 coordinate 5,782, forward strand.
TCCGGCATCGGAGGCAAGGCTTGAGACATCGAAATACTCCAGCTTCGACTTACACACGTCGCTGGCGATCTCCAGATCGGGATACAGCACATTTTTATAGCCGCCCTGGCCGGAGGCGAAGACCGTCTTCATCTCGCCGAGATAGACATCCAGGGAACGGTTCACGCAGTCGAAGAAATACCCCATGCACTCGTTATAATCCCTGTATGGCTGTGTTTTCAGTTCCGGATCATATTTTCCCATTATCGTTTACCCTCTGCATCATTCATCTTGTTTTAAAGATCGCCGTTTTGTCAAACACGCTTGGCGCCGTGTTTAAGGAGTTGTCGTCCGGATTCACGAAGATCCCCTTATTGTTGTTCAGGAAAACAAACGGCGGCCTGTCCTGATAGGCATAGCCCATCTCGTCCTCATCCTGATCCTGCTGGATCTCATCCGCCTTTTCCTTCTCCTTTAAGAGCCGTCTGTTTTCCGCCAGAAGCCTTTCACTTAACAGCATGTCTTCCCTCCATATATTTTAAAGAATATCCCCTGATGAAAACATTCCCTTTTTTCTTCCCTTTTTCTTTTCCATATGCTATAATCATTTTGTAAAATCCACAGAATATGATATAATTATATGTTTGACTATTTTCAGTCGGAGGTTTCTTTCTATGTTAAGCCGTACCCAAAAATTTTTGCTTGCCAGCGCCGCCGTATGTTTTGCCTTCACGCTTTACGCCGTCCTCTTTCTGGATTACTGGGTGCTGATCATCAGCTTTACGCTTCATAGTCTGCTGCTTCTTGCTTTTTGTTATTTCTGCTTCCGCGTCCAGGAGGATCGCACGCCGGACGGCATCCTGATCAGAGAGGAGCTTGAACGGGTAAAGACCGACCGCCGCGCAAAGCAGGAGGAATATGAAACAAAGGTCCGTGAGCTGCAGGAAGCCGCCGAGGAGAAGGAAAAGGAGTTCGCGGCGCTTCGGGAAAAGAATTCCTCCCTGGAAAAGCTGGTCGAGCAGTTAAAGGAGAAAACCTCTTCACTGGAGGAATCCGCGAAGGCAGCGGATGAAACCGCCGCGCTGACCTCCATTCTGCCTCAGTTAAAAACCTCCCGCCCGGCCTCGTCCACGGTGAACATCATCGATATCGCGAATAAGACGGCGGAGGAATTCAAGGATGCAGCGGCGCTCGCCGGGCTGATCATCCGCGTTTCCGCGAAGGAAAGCCGGCTTTTTGTCAAGGCCGATCCCGAAATGCTCCGGGTGCTTTTCCGGAATATCATCGACAACTCCATCAAGTACATGAAGCGTCAGGGCTCTCTGATCATCACGATCTCGAGTGTCGCGGACGAGCTCTTCATCGTGTTAAAGGATACCGGCGAAGGGCTTCCCCAGGATGAGGTCAGGCACATTTTTGAATTAAATTATCAGGGTTCAAACCGCATCAGCGGCAACGGCCTCGGACTTGCCCAGGCGAAGGCCATCGTGGAATACTACGGCGGGACGATCTACGCGAAGTCCAC
>CAMOOZ010000119.1 GCA_946621895.1 uncultured Lachnospiraceae bacterium
TCTTTCCGGGCCTGCACCATTTCTTCGCAGTTTTTCACCAGGCGGAATGCCCTGGTCTCCCGGACCTCGTCCGCGATGGTCCGGAACGCTTCGATGGTCTGCCGCTCGTATTCAAAAGGCTCGTCGATAAAAATCACCAGAATGCTGCCCCGGACATCCCCTTTGATCAGGCGCTCCAGATATTTCGGATACGCGCTCTCCCTGAGTTTTCCCTTTAAATCCCGGGGAAAAATAATTCCTCCCCCGGAAACCCTGAGCCTCGCGTCCGGATAAGCCTGCAGCACCTTGGGCATGGCCAAAAGCAGCTGATGCAGACCTTTGATCGGATAATAAAACTGACTCGCAAAAAGGGTATGCGGTTCACATGATCCATAGCGCCAGGAGGGAGGCGAATAGAATTCCTCCCGCAAAAGCTCGTCGCAGTGATGATAGAGGGCCTGGGGGGAAAGGCGCTTCGTGTGCGTCTTATCCCAGGAGGTCCTTCCTGCCACATGACGGGCTTCCTTTAACAGGGCCTGCTCAAATTCCCCCCTGAGCGCATATTTCCTTTTCTGCTCCCGCAGATTATCCCGATGGATCAGATCCCTGAGCGTATAGGCGCCAAGCAGCTTTTCCGGAACATCCGCAAAATAGTGCCCGGCATAAACGCTGATCAGCCCCTGGATCGAGATCAGCACCCGCTCAGGGCGGCCGAAGGCGCGAAAAAGAGCCAGGGAATGGACGTATTCCGTTCCCCATATATGGATCAGATCCGGCTTTTCCTCCTCAAGGATCTGCCTGAAGCAGGACTCCAGCCAGTCAGGATAGGAAAGCAGCGGATCCGCCGGTTCATAAAAGCCGATATGCCTGATGCCATCCGTCTGCCGTATCCGCGTTTCCCGGAAAAGCTCCTGCGGATAAAGCACGCTCAGGCGGATATCCGGACGATACTTCAGCTTTTCCGCCAGGGAATTGACCCACCCGCAGATCACGGGCGGTTTTCCCTCCTCTTCGGAAAATGCCCCAGGCAGCGCCACATTGGAAAGCCATAAAAGCCGCTTCGGCTGTTTTTCGGAAAAGCCCTTCATCGCTTATGCCTGATCCTCAGAATGCCCAGAAAGAAGGACGAAAAAACCAGCTGGACGCCGATCTCAAAAAGCGCGAGGGCAGGGATCGTTAAGCGCATCAGGCTTTCCGGCTCGGCGCTTAAAAAGTCGCCGCGGCTCCACTGCCAGATCGCGGCAATGGAAATCCCGATTCCCATAAGGATCATCAGCATTCCCCAGAAAATCCCCTTGTCTGTTGAGAATCTGGCCAGCTTTTCCATGGATCTGGTTCGGGGAATAAACTGCGTCTCATAGGCATATACCTTGGTATATACCCCGAACAGGAGAACACTCACCCCCAGCACCATGAAGGCGCAGGCATAGAGCAGCGTATGAATCCCCAGCGAAAACACCCCCGGCAGCACCAGATCGCCGAACTCCAGCGCGACGGTTAAAAGCGCTCCGAGAATCAGCAGAAAAAGCCCGGGATAAAGAAAAAGCCAGTCCGGCGAATACATCAGCAGAAACTTCAGGTGGCGCCAGCCGTCCGAAAAGGATCTCAGATGCGGGGGTCTGGAGCGCCCGTCCTTTTTCAGGGTGGTCGGCACCTCAGCGATCTTAAAGCCCGCCAAAGTGGAGCGGACCACCATCTCCGAGGCATATTCCATGCCCGTGGTCTGCAGCTCCAGGGAAAGCATTCTCTCCCTGCTATAGCCCCGCAGGCCGCAGTGGAAATCCCCGATATCGCTGGAATAAAAGAGGCGGCCGATAAAGCTCAGCACAGGGTTTCCCAGATAACGGTGCAGGGGCGGCATGGCCCCCTTTTCGATCCCGCCCTTAAAGCGGTTTCCCATGACCAGGTCGAAGCCCTCCCTCAGCTTTTCGACAAAGGGATCCAGGTGCAGAAAATCATAGGAATCATCGGCATCGCCCATGATCACATATTTTCCCCTGGCTGCCTTTGTTCCGGCGATCAGCGCAGCGCCGTAGCCGCGTTCGGGAGCATCCGCCACCCTGGCGCCAAGACGCCTGGCGATATCCTGAGAGCCATCCGTGCTGCCGTTGTCGGAGATCAGCACCTCGCCCTTTACGCCGGATTCCTCCAGATAGCGCTTCGCCTTTTCGATGCAGGTCTGCAGCGTCTCCGCCTCATTCAGACAGGGCATCAGGATTGTCAGCTCGAGGTCATTTGTTTCCATCATTTCCGATCATCATTTCAAGTCGTATCCCGGAGTCGATAAAATCACAGTCCCTGCAGATGGGAATCGCCGCCCTCCCCTTTGCCATGGCTCTTCGCACCGCCTTCATTTTCTCTCCGTTATAGATTTCCAAAAGCGTTTTTTCCGCGCAGCTGCCGAAGTCCTGTGTTTCCAGCACATCACTGCAGCATAAGCCCACCTGCCCGCCGGGATAGATCGTCAGATCCGTATAGGGGATCAGGCAGGGGGCGCTTACCGTGGTCGTGGACTGCGGCTTATTCGGCGCGTTTCCGGCTCTGGAGGTCAGCACCTCCTTGCTGTAGCGCTTCTGGATCGTAATGTCCACATGGGAAAAGCGCTCCGGATTTTGCTTTACATACTCGTATGCTTCCCGGACACTCGGATTCAGACGGTATTTTTCGGAATAGTTATTGATGATGCAGACATCCACATTATCCGCGATCACCTCCATGATCTCCGGCGTCAGAAGACTGCCGTTTGTAAAAAGCAGCATCCTTGCCTTCGGCAATGCCCTGCGGGAGCGGATAAGAAGCTCCGGCATCCGGGGATCGATAAAGGGCTCGTTATTCACATAGAGGCTGAATACGCCCCGCCAGTCCGGCCACCCGGAGATTTCCGCCAGGATCTTATCAAACAGGGCATCCTCCATTTTCGCAAAGGGTCTTTTCTCCGCGTATTTATTCGCCGGGCAGAAGGCGCAGACCCCGTTGCAGCGGTTTATCGTCTCAATCGCAATATAAACGGGATAAAGCGTTTCCTCTTCATCGATTCTCAGGCGCTCCTTAATGTAGTCCTCCGTGCGGGGATCCCTGAGCCTTGACTGCAGCCCCAGATAAAGGCTGCTGGTGAGCCGGGGAAAGAGCTTTCGCGCATAAAAGCCCGCAGGCCCCATAAAGGAGGTGACCCTGATCATCTTCCTCCCTCTTTCCCGGCGGCTTTTCTTTTCATCGCCCTTTCCTTCCGCTCAAGCAGCTCCAGATAAAGCCCTTCGATTCCTCCGATCATCGCGGAATAGGTAAAATGCTTTTCCTTTACCGTGATAAAGGCCTCATCACCGGTAAGGATCACCTTTTCCAGCTGATCCGCCAGATCGGCGGCGCTGCGGTTTCTGAAGGGACAGATCTGTCCGTAGACCACCTCGGGCAAAGAGCCCGCATCCGACACAATCAGCTTCTTTCCCATCTGGCAGGCCTCCAGCGCGCTTAAGCCGAAGCCCTCCGTGACGGAAGGCACCACCACATAATCCGCCTGCGCGATACAGGCCGCCAGGGCGGGCCTTGAAAGAGAGGACGCCGTTTTCACCAGTTCCTCCA
>CAMOOZ010000120.1 GCA_946621895.1 uncultured Lachnospiraceae bacterium
ACCGTGATCGGGCGCTTTGGCAGCTTTCCTTCCCTGATCTCAAAATATTTATGAATGATATAAAGGCAGTTCATCTGCTGACGCTTATACTCATGCTGGCGCTTGACCTGAATATCAAAGACCGAGTCCGGATCGAGGAGGATCCCCTCTTTCTGGTTTACATAATTTGAAAGCATCCCCTTCTTTTCCTGCTTGATCCCCCGGATCGCCTGAAGGACACGCCTGTCCTCCCTGAACTCGAGCAGCCTCTCCAGCTGCGCCGCGTCCTTCTTAAAGCCCGGGCCGATCAGCTCCTCAATGAACGAGGTAAGCTCCCTGTTGCAGGAGATCAGCCAGCGCCTGAAGGTGATCCCGTTGGTCTTATTATTGAATCGCTCCGGATAAAGCGTGTAAAAGGGCTTTAATTCGCTCTTTTTTAATATCTCCGTGTGCAGCGCCGCCACGCCGTTGGTGGAATGGGTATAGTGGATGTCCAGATGCGCCATATGCACCTGCTTTTTCCCGTCGATGATCCGCACCTTCGGACTTTTCACCCGGTCTTTCACCCTTTCGTCCAGCTCCTTAATGATCGGCACCAGCTGGGGCACGATCTCCTCCAGATATGCAAGAGGCCAGGTCTCCAGCGCCTCCGCCAGGATCGTGTGGTTCGTATAGGCGCAGGTCTTGGTCACCAGGTCGATCGCCTGATCCATCGGCACGGCCTTTTCGTTTACGAGCAGCCTGATCAGCTCGGGAATGATCATCGTGGGATGCGTGTCATTGATCTGGATCGCCGCATGCTCCGGCAGCTTTAAGAGATCCATCTTGTTTTCATGCATGTGATGGAGAATAAACTGCGCCCCGGCGCTGACCATGAAATACTGCTGATAGATCCGGAGCTTCCTCCCCGCCTCCGTGGAATCATCCGGGTAAAGGAAAAGCGTCAGGTTTTTCGCCGTTTTCGTCTGATCAAAGCGGATGCCCTTTTTCACCAGGCTCTCATCCACTCCCTCCAGGTCAAAGAGGCGCAGCGTATTCACTCCGCCGCCATAACCCACGACATCCAGATTGTAAAGCCTGGCCAGCACCGTCTCCTGCTCTTTCCCAAAGGAAACAGGGAAGCTTAAGTCCGTCTTTTTCAGCCAGCTCTGCTCCCCGAGCCAGGAATCCTTCTCCTCCGTCTGCAGATGATCCTTAAAGACCTGTCTGAACAGTCCGAAGTGATAGCACAGCCCGATGCCCTCCCCGGGGATCCCCAGCGTGGCAACGGAATCCAGAAAACAGGCGGCAAGCCGCCCCAGCCCGCCGTTTCCCAAAGCCGGCTCGGGCTCCAGCTCCTCGATCACGCTCAGGCTTTTCCCGTTTTTCTCAAGGATCTCCCTGATATCGTCATACACGCCGAGATTGATCAGATTATTGGATAAAAGCTTTCCGATCAGAAATTCTGCGGACACATAATAGAGCTTCTTCTTTCCCTCCAGCCGTTCGGAGACCATGGAAAGCTCCTTCACCAGATCCATCAGGGCCAGGAAAAGCTCACCATCGCCGCATTCGCTGACCGATTTCCCCGCGGACTCCCGGCACATCGTTTCCAGCCTGTCCTCCAGATTCATCACCAGCACATCCCGCTGCAAATTTGTCTGCATGCACTTATCCTCCGTTTCGGAAACACCGGGCGCCTCAGTCCTTTTTCCGCGACTTTTTCTGTACCATCACGCCCATAAAGGTAAACAGCGCCTTCCCCGCAAGCCATATCAGGGAATTCGCGGGGGGGAGCGTAAAGGGCAGGCTTTCCGGAAAACAGCCGGCAAGCTCTACCAGCGCGTTTACCATCGTAAAACCGCCGATCACCGCCGTCAGCACAATGATCACCATCCGGGTGGCCCTGACGCAGAGATAACCGGCAAATCCGGCGCCCATAGAGCTCACGACCGGGCGGTAGATCCCGTCAAAAAACCGGGGCAGATGCTGCACGCCAAGAAAATAGCCTGCGGCAAATACCCCGACCAGAAAAACCTTCCACGCCAGAAAACCGGCGGCAAGCCCCAGCCCCAGCTCCAGCAGAAGGAGCTCCGTCGTCCCCATCTGACTGTTTAAGCCCGTGATCCTCAGGATCGTCGCCGACAGAACGAAGACAACGCTGAAGGCCAACACCGCCAGGACCGCGCGGTAAACCCTGTAGCCGGAAAAGCAGCAGAAGGCCGCTGCGCCAAAAAGGATCAGATAAAATAAGGGGCCTGAGGTATATTCCGCCGTGGCGATCTGACGCCAGAGCAGGCCAAAGCCCTCAGTGATCCGGTTTTCCCATTCCATACTCATTCAGCTCAGAAGCCGGTGACCGGTTCTGCTCCACATTATGCTCATGCCCGATTAAACTTTTCCTTCGGCTGCTTGCAGCGGGGGCATTTCCAGTCCTCGGGCAGATCCTCGAAGGCCACGCCGTCGTGCTCCGCCGGGTCGTAGACATAGCCGCAGACCGAGCAGACATACTTGCCGGAGGCCTGCTGCCCGGAAAGGTCATATTCCTCGAATATCGTTTCCACCGGGTGCTCCAGACCCATCACGCGCTCCGCCTCCAGGTTCTCATAGCCCTGCGGGGTATGCGTGCCGCAGTAAACGGTGGGATGGTCCTTCACAAACGCCCTTACGCGGTCCAGCGTTTCCCTTGCTGAT
>CAMOOZ010000121.1 GCA_946621895.1 uncultured Lachnospiraceae bacterium
GCACGCTGTGAGGCGGCATCGTTTCGCTGCGCGCGCGGGGTGCTGCGAAGCATGCGCTTCGGGAATCCTGCCGGAGCCTGTACCAGGTGTTTTTAGATGGAGGTATCTATTCAGAACCCATAGCCAGGAAGCGCAAAAACCACGCGATTCCCGGTCCGTGCGTTCCCGCCCAATAGCTTTCATCAGCGAAACGGGATAGAAAGCAAGCTTTCATCTTGCTTTGCCGATGAAATCTGCCGGGTGCTGAACAGATACAAATGGAGAAGAAAATGAAGATAAGAACAAGATACGCTCCCAGCCCCACCGGGAGGATGCATGTGGGCAATCTGCGGACTGCCCTTTATGCCTATCTCATCGCAAAGCACGAGGGAGGTGATTTCCTGCTTCGGATCGAGGACACGGATCAGGAGCGCTTTGTGGAGGGGGCTGTGGATATCATCAACAGAACCCTTGAGGGCACCGGCCTGATCTATGATGAAGGACCGGACAGGCCCGGCGAGGTGGGGCCCTATGTGCAGAGTGAGCGCAAGGAAGCCGGGATCTACATGGAATACGCAAAGCAGCTGATCGGGAAGAAGGAAGCCTATTACTGCTTTTGCACAAAGGAGCGGCTTGCGGGCCTGACGCAGACCATTGCGGGAAAGGAGGTAAATGTTTACGACAAGCACTGCCTTTCCCTTTCTGAGGAAGAGATAAAGGAAAAGCTGGATGCGGGCGTGCCCTTCTGCATCAGGCAGAACAATCCGACGGAGGGCACGACAACCTTCCATGACGAGCTGTATGGGAATATTACGGTGGATAATGCCGAGCTGGACGATATGATCCTGATCAAGTCCGACGGATATCCGACCTACAATTTTGCGAATGTCGTGGACGATCATCTGATGGGGATCACGCATGTGGTGAGGGGAAATGAATATCTTTCCTCCTCCCCGAAGTATAACCGGCTTTATCAGGCCTTCGGCTGGGAGGTGCCGGTGTCCATCCACTGCCCGCTGATCACGGATGAGGATCATCAGAAGCTTTCCAAGCGAAGCGGTCATTCTTCCTACGAGGATTTGGTGGAGCAGGGCTTCCTGCCTGAGGCGATCATCAATTTCGTGGCGCTTCTGGGCTGGTCGCCCTCGGACAACCGGGAGATCTTCAGCCTGCAGGAGCTGGTGGAGGCCTTCGATTACAGGCATATTTCCAAATCCCCTGCCGTATTTGATTACGGGAAGCTTTCCTGGATGAACGGCGAATACTTTAAGCAGATGGATGAGGACCGCTTCTTCGAAATGGCCAGGCCCGTGCTTGCACAGTGCCTGCCGGAGGGCATGGATCTGAAAAAGGTTTCCGCCATGGTGAAGACCAGGATCGAATTCTTAAAGGACATTCCGGATCTTGTGGATTTCTTTAAGGAGCTGCCCGCGTATGACACCTCCCTGTTTGTCCATAAAAAGATGAAATCCACGGAGGAAAGCGCCCTTGCAGTGCTGAGGGAGATCATGCCGGTGCTGGCGGCGCAGGAGGATTATTCCAATGACGCGCTTTACGCGAAACTGACGGAATTTGCGGCGGAAAAGGGCTATAAGAACGGCCAGGTGCTCTGGCCCATCCGCACCGCGCTTTCCGGAAAGCCCACGACGCCCGGCGGGGCAACGGAGCTTTTATCACTGCTGGGAAAAGAAGAGGGACTGAACAGGATCAGGGTCGGAATGGATATGCTTTCCGGCGTTGGAAAATAGAGCGCAGCAGGACGCCATCTCTCACAGGGACGGGCCCATGCTCGTCCTTGCGGGACCCGGCTCGGGAAAGACCTTCGTTCTCACGCGTCATATCCGTTTTCTGATCACTGCCTGCCATGTTGTCCCTCAGTCTGTTCTGGTCATCACCTTCACCAGGGCCGCCGCCCGGGAAATGAAGGAACGGTTTTCCTCCCTGATGGAGGGAGCGTATTATCCGGTCTGCTTCGGCACATTTCATTCCATCTTCTTTCAGCTGCTCAGACAGTATTTCGGTTACCGGGAATTCTCCGTGCTCTCAGACGAGCAAAGAATCGCATTTCTACGCAGATGCCTGGATGGGAGAAAGGACTTTACCGCATCTGAGCTGGAGCAGGAGCTTGGCTTGTTTTTCAATACCTTAAAACGGAGCGGCAGGGAGGGCAGCATGCCGGATCAGGAATTCTCCTCCCTCGTCAAAGCCTACAGGACCCTCTGCCACGGCTCCGGGAAGCTGGATCTGGACGATGCGGCAAATCTGCTCTACTACCATCTGCGCGGGAATCCTGCCGTCCTGGAGCAGCTAAGGCGCCGTTTCCGCTATATCCTGATCGATGAGTATCAGGACATCAATGCCAGCCAGTACCGAGTGATCAAAAGCCTGATCGCGCCGGGAAACAATCTTTTTGCGGTAGGGGACGATGACCAGTCCATCTATGCCTTCCGGGGCTCCGATCCGGGGATCATGCTGGAATTTGAAAAGGAGTTTCCCGGCTGCAGGACGCTTTGCCTGCCGGTAAACTTCCGCTCGGACAGAGAGATCCTGAAGGCGGCCCAGCTGTTGATCAGAGACAACAGCAAACGCTTCTCGAAAAAGGCGGAGGCCTTCTCCGAAAACGCCGGCGAGGTGAGCTTAAAGCCCTGCCGGGGAAGGGAGGAGGAAACACAGAGCCTGCTGGAGGAGCTGTTGAAGCAGCAAAAAACAGGCACGCTCGAACAGTGCGCCGTGATCCTCAGAAACAACAGGCAGCTGGAACGGCTCTCCTGCAGGCTGTCAAAGGCCGGGATCCCGTTTTCCAGAAAGGAAAAGGTAAAGAGCTTCTTTGAGGAAAAGGAGATCAGGCCGGTCATCGCCATGCTGCGTTTTGCCGTCATCGCTCCGCTGCGGCGGGATTTCCTGCTGTTTGTCAATATGCCCCCCAGGGGGATAAGGAGAGAGGCAATGCGGGGGGAACGGATCGATGAAGAGGAGCTGATCCGGGGACACGCGGATTCCCCGGAGACGCAGGCACGGATCAGGACCCTTTTCCGGAAGCTTGCCTTTATCCGGGATAAGGCGCCGCTGCCTGCCATCCTGTTTCTCCTGAAGGCCCTGGAATATGAGAAGCACCTTGAACTGTGCGCTGCCCGGGACGGTGCGGACTTTGGCGAAAAGCGGGAGCGTCTGGAGGAGCTGGCGGAAAGGAGCAGGGATTTTTCCTCCATCCGGGATTTCCTGCTGTTTGCAGAGGAATACGATCCTGACCCGGATACGGCGCAGGAGCAGGGAAAGGAAGGCGTCAGGCTTTTTACGATGCATGGCGCCAAGGGTCTTGAGTTTGATACGGTTTTTCTGCCGGAGCTGACAGATAATGTGATCCCCGGCTCCCAGGTGTTGGGCAAAGCGCAGGTGGAGGAGGAGAGAAGGCTGCTTTATGTGGCCATGACCAGAGCGAAGCACAGGCTTGTCATGAGCTATGCGGAGGATCAGGCGATCGGCTTAAGACCATCATTTTTTCTGGAAAAGATCGGCAGGCTTCTTGTAAAAACAACCGACAGGGGATAGAATACTGATTATAGTGAGAAAAGGAGGGACCCGGAATGAAAAAGCTTTTTTTGACGATCCCGGCGGTGCTCTTGGGCGCTTCCCTGAGCATGACCGCGATGGCGGCCCCGGAGATCAGGGACGGCATTGTTTTTGACCCGGCGTTTTATGCCGCGGCGTACCCGGATGTGGTGGCTGTCTATGGGACAAATCCGGATAAGCTGTACGAGCATTATGTGACTTACGGAAAAGCGGAAAACAGGCTGACCTTCGATACCAGCCAGCTGCCGGAAGCGCAAGCGACGGCGCCGGTGCAGGAGGAGCCCAGGTACAAGTTTTCTTTTCTGCAGGGCGCGCCCCA
>CAMOOZ010000122.1 GCA_946621895.1 uncultured Lachnospiraceae bacterium
CATGATGATCTTCCTGCGCTTCTGCGATCTCCCGCCCCAGCCGAACCTCCTGCGTTTTCTTTTTTTCAAGCGCCTCCAGGGCAGCCGCCCTGCTCTCGTAAAGAAGGCCCTCCAGCAGCTGGCTTTTCGTATCTCCATGGGCTTTCAGCGCCATCTCAAGCGCGGCAAGCTTCTGCAGCATTTCCTGCCTGCTGTTCTCCAGCGCGTTTAACTCTTCCTCCAGCGCAGGGATCTCCGTCTGCTCAAGCTCCCGCTTCCTGTTATTCTCTTTTTCAAAGCCGGCGAGCCTTTCCCTGATCGCCTGCTCTTCCTCTTTTCCCCTGCCGATATCTGCCGCCAGCTCCGAAAGGGACTCGTGAGCATACCGCTTTCCGGCATTCTCCCGAAGCCCCTCCGCCTCCTCTGCAAACCGTTTTTTCTCCGCCTCCAGCGCAGTAAGCGCATTTCCCGCTTTTACGCTCTCCTTCCTGCTTTGCTCCCTCGCCCCCTCAAGCTTCTCCTGTGCTTCCTTAAGCTGTGCCTCCAGCTCCTCAAGCGCTGCCCTGTCCGGAGTCCTGTCTCTGCGCATGGCCGGCCGGGGGTGCTTCAGGGAACCGCATACCGGGCAGGGAACGGGCTGCCCGGCTTTCTTTTCCGCCTCCTCGAGCTCCATTGCCAGCAGTCCGGCCTGCTCCTCCAGAAAAAGCCTGTGGGCATCATTATAGCATTTCAGTCTGCCCTCAGCTTCCCCGGCGCAGGCCTTTTCCCGCTCGATCGCAGCCTGAAACCGCTCCTTTGCCGCCGCCTCCTCCTTTTTCAGTTCACCGATCCGAAGCCCTGTCCCGTACAGACGCTCAAGCGCCGCGGAAAGATTTTTCTGTGCTTCCAGCCTGCCCTTTGCTTCCTGCAGCCTTTCCCCTGATCCGGCTGATCGCTGCAGCTCGGCTTTCCTTTCCAGAAGAGCTCTCTCCGTTTCTCCGCGCTTTGCCGCGCATTTTTTCAGCGCGTCATCATTCTGCTGCCGGGATAAACGCAGCTCCCGGCACTCCTCCTCAAGCTGCTCCAGTTTATCATAGCTTTGAAGCAGCTCTGTTTCCCGGATGATCGAGGCTTTCAGCTCCTCCAGCGCAGGCTTTCTGCCCTCCGCCTCCGCCATGCGCCGCCCTGCCTCTGCCTTTCTTTCCTCCAGCGCCTGCAGCTCCTTTTCCTGCGCCGAAAGGGACGCCTTCGCCTTTTCCGCATCCCCGCGGATATCCAGCTCCTTTTTCAGCAGCTCTTCCCCGGCGCGCTTTTCCCTTCTTTGTGCGGAAAGCTCCTCCTCCCGCTCCTGATCCGATCGCACGAGCTTTTCCCCTATCGCGATAAAATCCGCCGCGGGCACCTCATGCTCCTTATCGTTTAAAAACTGCCGGAGCGCAGAAAGCCGTTCATATTCGGGATTGCCGGGATCACAGCGCAGATTCCCTGCCGGATAGGAAACACTTTCCTTTACCCGCTCATATTCTTCCCTTGCGGTGCTGAGCATGGCCTTAAGCCGGTTCTGCAGGAGCTCATAGCGTTTTGTGCCGAAAAGCTTCTGCAGGATCGCCCTTTTGTCATCAGAGGATCTCAGCAGGAAATCCCGGAATTCCCCCTGGGCGATCATCGCGATCCGGGAAAACTGATCCCTGTCCACCCCCAGCACTTCAATGATCTTCTGATTCGCCCTGGCATCGTTTGATTCCGAAATGACGCTTCCGTCCGGAAGCCACAGGGTCACCGCAGGACTCTGCAGCGTCTCCCCCTCCCCCCGCTTCTTCGGGCGCATATAAGAAGGATTCCGCCTTACCCTGTATTCCTTTCCGCCGACGGTGAACAAAAGCTCCGCATAGGTATCCGTGTCCGGCGAAGCATATTTGGATCGGAACATCCCGGGGGTTCTGTCATTTCCGCTGGCCTTGCCGAACAGCGCAAAGCTGATCGCGTCAAACAGAGAGGTTTTCCCGGCTCCCGTGTCTCCCGTGACCAGAAAAAGCCCTTCCCTTCCCATTTTTTCAAAGTCCACCACGGTCTTCCCGGCATAGGGACCGAAGGCGGAAAGCTCCAGCTTCAGCGGCCTCATCGCTTTTCCTCCTGTCCCCAGATCTCGCCGATCGCTTTTTTTGCCAGTGCCTCCTGTTCCGCGGAAAGCTCCCTGTCATTCTGCTCCTTAAAAAACCGCGCGACGATCTCAATGGGCTGCATCGTTTTCACCTGTTCATTCCTTTTCACCTTCAGCGGGTTATTCCTTCTCGTATTGCTGAAGGAAAGCTGCAGGATGTTCGGATATGCCGTCCTCAGCCGCTTTACCGCATCCGGGATATCCTGCTCATCCGTAAGCACCACCTTCACATAATCCTCCCTGCCCGGATCATCCTTTGCGCCCTGCATCACCTCGCGGTAGCTGCCCTCAAGGATACGCAGCTCGCGCAGGGGCCGCAGCGGGATCAGCCTGTGGGTAAGCCGGCCCTTTTCCTTCATTTCCACGAGCGTCACGGATTTCTCCTGTCCGGCTTCGTCAAAGCTGTATTTTAACAGGGAACCGCCATAGCGCACATGGGGCCTTCCCGCGGACTGCGCCCGATGGATATGCCCCAGCGCCACATAATCAAAGTCCTCCACCGCGGACACATCCACATTTTCCGTCCCGCCGACGGACCTTTCCTCCGAGCCGGAAAGCTCTGCCCCCGTGATAAACTGATGCGCGATCAGGACATTCCGCTTTTCCCGGTCGATCCCCATATGCGCCGCAGCCGTCCTGACGGCATCGGTATAATCACGGATCTCCTCCGCAAAGCAGTTCCTCACAGCGGCCGGCCGGATAAACGGCAGCAGATAAAACCGGACCTCTCCATATTCATCGGAAAGGATCACCGGATCGATCCTTCCGTCGTACACCCGCGAGGTATACACATTTCCCAGGCGCAGGACGCGGGAAGCATAGGCGATCCTCTCCTGGCTGTCGTGATTGCCGGAGATCATCAGCACCTTCAGCCCTCTTTCCGTAAGCCCGGATAAAAATGAATCAAATAATGCCACGGCCTCCGCCGAAGGCGACGGCCTGTCATAGATATCCCCCGCAATGATCACGGCCTCCGGCTTTTCCCTGTCCGCGATCTCAAGCACCTGCCGCAGGATATATTCCTGGTCCTCCCCCATGGAAAAACGGTTCACGATCTTGCCGATATGCAGATCGGCCAAATGCAGCAATTTCATATCGAGTCCTCTTTAAAAAAATCCAGCAGCATCCGGGGAGTGACCTGATGCACCGTCAGCTCCAGCTCCGGTTTATTGCGGAGGGCGGTGCAGACGGCGATGTAGTCAGACGCCGAAAGCATCCCCGAAAACAGGATGCAGCCTTCATCCTCCGCATTCCTCCAGAAGCCCCGGCCCGCATTCCGCATCGTGATCGTCGAAAATGCCGTGGCAAGGCCGGTGCCCAGAAACTTCACATAGCTTTCCTTTAAGGTCCAGAAGCGGTAGAACTCGGAATGCCTCACCGCTTCGGGGAGGCGCATCCATTCGGCATATTCCCCCTCACTCATGACCCTTGCCGCAAGGGAAACATTCCTTTCCTTCACATGCTCCACATCGATCCCCACCTCGGCATCCCCGATCCCGCACACCACCCAGTCCGAAGCATGGGAAAGGTTAAAAAAGACAGCCTCTGCCGCCCCCGAAAAAAAGGGCTTTCCGTCCGGCCGCCTTTCGATCACAATATCCCTGTTGTTTATCCCATACAGGCTGACCGTGAGATATCTGAGCAGGAGCTCTGCGATCGTTCCCCTGACTTTGTCCGGTTCAAACCTGAATCGGTCTATCCTTTCCGCCTTTTCCCTGCTCAAAAGCTTCCTTAAGGGCTCCAGCAGATCCATCCCGATGCCGCTGATATTCACCGCATATTGTCTGATCATATTTTTCCATCTTATCATACGATCTGCGGAAAGTCATCCTTGCGCAGCAGACCGGTGAGCGCAGCGTATCCCGCCACTTCCAAAACAGCCCCGCTTATGCTACCATAGCAGTCATGGAAGACAAGAAAAACAACTCCGGCATCTGGATATTCTGGTCGGTTCTTTTCGGCCTGATCTCACTGGCCTCCATGACAGGCCTGCTTTTCATGTATCTTTATTTTACGGAAGGAGCGGGCAAACGAAGCGCATCCTCCGGCGCGCCCGCGCAGGAGGCGGCGGAAGGCGGCGCAGAGCAGGCCCCTGCCGAGAACCTCCCGGAGAACACGCCTGCGCAGGCTTCCCCTGCGCCAGCGCAAAAGCCTGTGTCCTCCGATGAGGCGGCTTTGCCGGAGGAAACCGCGCAGCAGCCGCAGGATACGGATGCAGCGGCGATCCGGGAAGCAGCGCGGGAAGAGCTCCTCCAGGAAATGAAGACCTTCATGCAGCA
>CAMOOZ010000123.1 GCA_946621895.1 uncultured Lachnospiraceae bacterium
AGCGCAGAACGATATGATCTTTTCCATCATCTGCGAAGAGCTGGGACTGATCGGCGCGATCACGATCATGGTGCTGTTTCTGGCGCTGATCATCAAGCTGATCGGCATTGCTTCCCAGATAAAGGATGGCGATATGTTTGAAATGCTGATCGTGGCCGGCGTGATGGCGCATATGTCGCTGCAGGTGCTGTTTAATATCGCCGTGGTCACGAACACGATCCCCAACACCGGGATTTCGCTCCCCTTCATCAGCTACGGGGGCTCGGCCATTGTCTGCCAGCTGGCGGAGATCGGCATGGTGCTGGGCATTGAGCGTCATGCCGGAGGAAGGAGTCATTGAACCTTTCTGTGAAGCCGGGAAGAAGGAGGCTTCTGCTCATCCTCGGCATCTGCTTTGTGCTTGCGATCATATCCGCCGTGCTGATCTTTCTCTGGGAATATTTTAAGGTGGAGACCTACCGGGTAGAAGGGAATTATCATTATACCGACGAGGAGATCATCCGGATGATCAGGGACTCCCCGCTGGCGGACAATTCGCTCTATCTGTGGTTAAAATACCGTGATAAAGAGGTCAGGAACATCCCTTTTATCGAAAAGATGGTGATCAGCATTGTCTCCCCGGAGGAGGTGAAGATCACCGTTTACGAAAAATCCCTTGCGGGCTTCGTGCAGTATCTGGATAATTATATGTATTTTGACAAGGATGGGATCGTGGTGGAATGTTCCGTCATAAAGACCGCCGGGGTGCCCCAGGTCACCGGCCTTTCCTTCGATCATGTCATCCTCTATGAGCCGCTGCCGGTGGAAAGGAAGGAGGTTTTCGCCAAGATCCTGGACGCCACGCAGATGCTCGATAAGTATGCGCTTTCCGCCACGAAGATCCATTTTGATGATAATTACGCAATGTCCATCTATTTTGACGGGGTCAGGGTGGATCTGGGGGAGGATCAGAATGTGGACGAAAAGCTGATCCTATTGCGGAATATCCTGCCCGAGCTGGAGGGCAGGAAAGGGCGCCTTGACCTTTCCGAGTACGCCGGTGATGAGCACAGCGTAACCTTCGGACCGGATGAATGAAAAATACTATTGAAAAAAATCCGTTTTAAGGCTATGATAAAAAAAGTGTATTAATCTTTTGTAGTCTGGATCGTAAGGAGGATGGTCCCTTGTTAGAGATTAAAACGGTCGACGCACAGCCCGGGTGCAGAATCCTGGTGGCCGGAGTCGGAGGAGCGGGGAATAATGCGGTCAACCGAATGGTTGAAGAGGGCATTGTAGGCGTGGATTTTGTCGGGATCAATACGGACAGGCAGGCCCTGCAGCTTTGCAAGGCGCCGATTCTGCTGCCTATCGGAGAAAAGCTTACGGGCGGCCTGGGAGCAGGAGCCGTTCCGGATGTGGGAGAGAAGGCGGCGGAGGAGAGCATTGAGGAGATCAAGGATGTACTGACCGGCTATGACATGGTCTTTGTGACCTGCGGCATGGGCGGAGGCACCGGGACCGGAGCCGCTCCGGTGGTGGCGAAATGCGCAAAGGATATGGGCATTCTCACCGTCGGTGTCGTGACGAAGCCCTTCTCCTTTGAAGCAAGGGTCAGGATGAAAAATGCGCTCGGCGGAATTGAAAAGCTGAAGGCCGGCGTGGATACGCTGATCGTGATCCCCAATGACAAGCTGCTGGAGATCGTCGAGCGCCGTGTATCCTTAAAGGACGGGTTAAAGAAAGCGGATGAGGTGCTGCAGCAGGCGGTGCAGGGGATCACGGATCTGATCAATCTTCCTGCCGAGGTCAATCTGGACTTCGCCGATGTGCGCACAGTCATGAAGGATAAGGGAATTGCCCATATCGGCATCGGTGAAGGAAAGGGAGACGACAAGGCTGCCGACGCGATCAAGCAGGCGGTGCAGAGTCCTCTGCTGGAGACGGATATCACCGGCGCCACCGATGTGATCATTAATATTACAGGAGATATTTCCATCGCCGACACGAGCGATGCGGCGAATTATGTGCAGGAGCTCACCGGAGATGAGGTCAATGTGATCTGGGGCGCCAGAGAAGAAAAGGATTCGATGGCGGATGTCTGCCGGATCACCGTGATCGCCACGGGGATCCAGGAGAAGCAGGCGGCCCAGCCGCAGCCGGGTTTTAACCGGGCGGCCCCCCCTCCCTTAAGAGGGATCGCGCCCATGCCCAATCCGATGGCCCAGCTGAATCAGAATACCGGAAATCTTGGCGCGATCCGTTCCACGGGACGCCTTCCCGTGCATGTGGCCGGGCAGACCGGGCAGATCTCGCAGCAGATGCCGGGCATGCAGCAGCCGGTCAGGGATCCCATGATGCAGGCTCCGCCGATGCAGGCGCAGCCCCCGATGGGAGGCTTTGAGGAGGAACCGGCGGTTCCGCTGAATCTGCCCACACCCGAGGTGAAGCCCAGTTTTACACAGAAACAGCCGTTAAAGATCCCCAGCTTCCTGCAAAAGGATCCGAAGTAGAGAATGAAGAACAACAGATTAAAATGGGGAGCTTTGCTGCTCCCCATTTTCCTTTTTTACCTTTCTGAGGCCATCCTTTATCATCCCTTTACGGATCTCACACCCGGTGTGCAGCTATACAATCTCCTGCTGTTTATGCTGCTGTTTGCGCTGAGCTTCAGTATCACGGGCGGGGTAAGGAGCGCCTTCGCGCTGCAGAGCGCCGGGATCCTGATCTATACGCTGGTGAATTACTATGTGCTCCGCTTTCGCTCGAAGCCTCTTTTGCCGCCGGATGTGTTTTCTCTGGGAACCGCCGTCAGCGTGGCGGAAAACTATGACTATACGCCCGGGCCGGAGGCGGTTGCCGGGACGCTTGGCATACTGCTGCTGAATCTGATCGCCTTCCGGCTTTTCCGGGATTGCGGTTTCCGAAAAAGAAACGGTCGTTATTCTTTTTCGCACCGTCAGGCCGAAGGCACCGTTCCGGCTTCGGCAGCGGGCCCGGGGTCGGATTCTTCTCGCCTGCTCGATTTTCCCGATTGGGGAAAGCAATATCTGACCAAACGGGTCAGCATTGCGGTGATATGCCTCTGCGCTCTTTTTCTTTGGGGACTGCCGTTATTTTCCGCGGATTTCTGCCGGAGCCTGGGGATGTATGACAGACCCTATACACCGGATCAGGCGGCCAGGCACAATGGGCTGCTGACTGCCTTCGTCAGCAGGCTGGAGGAGCTGCCTGCAAAGCCGCCCGCCGGCTACACTGACGAAGCCGCGGAAGCCCTGCTGAATCAATATCAACCGGTTGGGTCAAAAACGACCGAAAAGGTCAACCTTGTCATCATGATGAATGAGGCCTTCTCAGACCTGAGCGTGCTGGGGGATTTTCCCGTAAATGAGGATCCCATCCCCTATGCCCGCGGGCTGATGGAGGGAAAAGAGAACTGTTCCGGCGGGCTGCTGCATGTGAGCGTGCTGGGGGGGGATACGGCAAATACGGAGTTTGAGGTGCTGACCGGCTTTTCCATGGCCTTTTTGCCCGACGGCACGATCCCTTATCAGCAGTATGTCAGGCAGGAGACCGAGTCTCTGGCCTCCATCCTCCGGGACGAGGGCTATCGGACCGTGGCCCTGCATCCCTACTACGCCACGGGCTGGCGGAGAAATAAGGCTTATCCGCTGATGGGCTTTCAGGAGACCAGATTTATCGATGAATTCAGGGATCCCACCTATCTGCGGGATTATGTGGACGACGCCTCCTGTGTCAAAGAGATCGAAAGACTGTTTGAGGAAAAAGGACGGGAAAATCTTTTCGTCTTCAATGTCACGATGCAGAACCACAGCTCCTTTATCCGGGGCGCCGATAATCTGGAGGAAAGGATCTCCACGGGGCTGCCGGAGGCGGAGGAGCTGGACCGGTATCTTTCCCTGCTGCGCTATTCCGATGAGGCGCTTGCAAAGCTGACCGCTTATCTGCGGGACTATCCGGAGCCGGTGATGCTCGTGATGTTCGGGGATCATCAGCCGGGGCTTACCGTTTCCGGGCCGATCCTTAAGGCAAACGGGACGGATCCTGCCGAATTGGGGGATGAGGACTATCGCAGGCTGTACGAGGTGCCATTTTTCATCTGGACTAACTACGGGAAGGAATCCGTCCGGGGGATGAATATTTCCGCCAATTTCCTGGGCAACGAGATCCTGTCCGGCATGGGTGTCCCGCTGACGCCCTTCAGACAGTTTCTGGAGGAGAAGCGGGCGGTTTACCCGGTGCTTTCCACCCAGGGACTGGAGGACATAAATGGAAAACGGCTGTTTTTGAACGAAGAGAGGCCGGCGCTTTCCGATTATGCCCTGCTGCAGTATCACGGCCTTTTCCGGAGCGCGCGATGAAGCGGCTGATCCCCTTTCTTGCGGATAACCGCCTGGCCTGCGTGCTGGCGCCGCTCTTCAAAATGCTGGAGGCGGTGTTCGAGCTTTTCGTCCCGTTTATCCTGGCCATGCTCATCGATCAGGGGATCCTGCAGAAAAGACAGGACAGGATCATTTTTTATACGGTCATTTTGCTCATCCTTGCCGCCGTCGGATTTGCGGCCGCGGTGACGGCCCAGTATTTTGCCGCCCGTGCAGCGGTGGATTTTGCCGCTGCCGTGCGCAGGGCGCTGTTTGCCCATGTGCAGGCGCTTTCCTTTTCCTCTCTGGATCAACTCGGCATCTCCACGCTGCTGACCCGCCTGACCAGTGATATCCAGCTGGTCCAAAACGGGGTAAACATGTTTCTGCGGCTCTTTCTGCGCTCCCCCTTTGCCGTGCTGGGCGCGATGTTCGGCGCGATGGCGATCGACCTTCACGGAGCGCTGGTCTTTGGTGTGCTGATCTTGCTGCTGGGGCTCCTCATCGGCGTGATCATGAGCCTGAACCTGCCCGGCCTGCTGGCGATCCAGCAGGGCATGGAAAGCCTGCTGCGGCTGATCCGGGAAAATCTGACGGGGGTGCGGGTGATCCGGGCCTTCTGCAGGGAGGAGCGGGAAAAAGAGAACTTCAGCGCCGCGGATGAACAGCTGAAGAACCGGCAGATCGCTGCCGGTGATCTGAGCGGCCTGATGAATCCCGCCACCTATGTGACGGTAAATCTGGCGATCCTGGCGCTGCTCTGGGTGGGCGGCATCAAGGTCAATGCGGGAACGCTCACTCAGGGACAGACTGTTGCGCTTTATAATTACATGGCCCAGATCCTGGTGGAAACGGTGAAGTTCGCGAATCTGGTGGTGATCATCAACCGGGGGATGGCAGGAGCAGGCCGGCTGGCGGATGCGCTGGAAGGGGGCAGGGAGGAAACTGCGGAGGAGCGGAGAAATAACAATGCCCATAAGGGAGAGTTTGAAGGGATCCGGTTCAGCAATGTTTCCCTGACCTATGCGGGTGGGCAGGCGCCGGCGCTTTCCGACATCAGCTTTACGGCGCTGCCCGGTGAGACCATCGGGATCATCGGCCCCACCGCCTCGGGGAAAAGCTCTCTGGTCAGGCTGATCCCGGGATATTATGCGCCCACCGAAGGAAGCGTGGAGGTTCTGCCGGAGAAACGGATCAGCTTTGTGGCGCAGAAAAGCGTGCTGTTCCGGGGAAGCATCGGGGATAACCTGCGGATGGGCAGGCAGGAGGCTGATGAGGATGCGCTGTGGAAAGCGCTTGAGACCGCCAGGATGCGGGAAACGGTGGAGCAAAAGGGCGGCCTTGAGGCAAAAGTCGAACCCATGGGGAGAAATTTTTCCGGCGGGCAGCGTCAGCGGCTTTCCATCGCGAGAGGGCTTGTTTCCGATCCGGACATCCTGATCCTGGATGATTCCTTTTCCGCGCTGGATTACGCGACGGACAAGGCGCTTCGGCAGGCTCTTGCGGAAAGCGGGAAAAGCGGCCGGGGCAGGATCACCTTTATCGTAAGCCAGCGGGCGGCCTCCGTGATCGATGCGGACAGGATCCTGGTGATGGATAAGGGAAGGCTTGTCAGTCAGGGGACCCACGCCGAGCTGATGGAGCGTTCCCCGCTTTACCGGGAGATCTATGAGACTTCCATGGCGCCTGATGAGGAGGATCACGGATGAGGGCGCTGTACTCCCTTTTAAAGCCATACCGGGGGAGGATGCTCCTTGCGCTGCTGCTTGCCTTCTGCAATGTGGCGGGAGTGCTTTCCCTGCCGGTGCTTTTCGGCCGGGCGATCGACTGCCTTGCAGGCGAAAACAGCGTGGATTTCGACGGCCTTTTCCGGATCCTTCCGACAGCGCTTTTCATTGCCTGCGCGGCGGCGCTCTGCCAGTATATTGAGACTATGCTCTGCCAGCGCATCGCTTACCGGGTAACGGCATCCCTCAGGGACAGGGCCTTCAGGAAGCTTCAGCAGCTGCCCGTCTCCTGGCTGGATGCCCATCCCGCAGGGGAGACGATGAGCCTGCTCGGCGCGGACGCGGAGCAGCTGTGCGACGGGATTTTGATGCTCTTTTCCCAGTTCTTTCCCGGGGTTTTGACGATCCTGCTGACGCTGGCCTTCATGCTCCTGCAGGATATCGCGCTGACTGTTGTCGTCCTCTGCATCACCCCGCTTTCCCTGTTTGCCGCTTCCTTCATCGCATCCCGCACGCACCGGATGTTCCTTACACAGGCGGATGCCCGGGCGAGGGAAACGGCGCTGATGGAGGAGATGACGGGGAATGTGAAGGTGGTCAGGGCGCTGGGCTATGAGAAAACGGCGATGGCCCGTTTTGATCAGGTAAACCGGGAGGTCAGGGATTCCTCGCTGATGGCCACCTTTTACGCCTCGCTGACCAATCCGACAACCCGCTTTGTGAACAACATCCTTTACGCCGTGCTGGCCTGCATGGGGGCTTTTCGCGTGCTGTCCGGCGGCTTTTCCGTGGGGGAGCTGACCTGCTTTTTAAGCTATGCCACCCAGTACACAAAGCCCTTTAACGAGATCACGGGGGTGTTCGCCGAGCTGCAGGGGGCGTTTACCTGCGCCGGCCGTCTCTCGGATTTTCTTGCGCTGCAGGAGGAGAGCGCCGGGGGCGAAAGCTTCCCGGGAGGCGGCGGGGGAAGCGTCACGGCGGACCGCATCGTCTTTTCCTATCAGCCGGATAAGCCCTTTATCCGAGGGCTTTCGCTTGAGGCGGCGCCCGGCAGGCATATCGCCATCGTAGGGCCCACGGGCTGCGGAAAGACCACGCTGATGAATCTGTTTCTCCGGTTTTATTCCCTCCAGGGAGGAGAGATCAGGATCGACGGCATGCCTGTGTCCCGGCTGAGTCCCCACGCGCTGCGCGGCCGCTTCGGCATGGTGCTGCAGGACACCTGGATCCGATATGGCAGCGTGGCACAGAATATCGCCCTCGGCAGGGAGGGGGCGACGATGGAGGAGATCACGGAAGCCGCCAGGGCCTGCGGAGCGCATGATTTTATCCGCCTTTTGCCTGAGGGATATGATACAATG
>CAMOOZ010000124.1 GCA_946621895.1 uncultured Lachnospiraceae bacterium
AATCGCCGTCTTCTTCTGAATTCTTCCAGCAATGTGAGAAACTCAAACCCGAAGCACTGGAGAAAGTATTAAACGGTTTCACTGGATCAATTCCATCGTGCAATAGCACTCACCCGGGATATCGGCTTATTGCCGCATACGGTTCTACCGTATCTTATTTCAGCCACGACAAGTATTCTTCGTCAGATGAATATTTCATCTCCCCGGGCAGCTCAATCAAGGGAGCGTACAGCATCCATATCAATGCTTTTCAGGACCTGAATTCCCATCTGGATACGGATGCCTTCCAGCAGCCGGTCCACTATAAAGATGAGTTTCGTGCTTTTTGCACCATAGTTGATCGCCATCCCGTAAAATGCTACTACCAGGAATGTAGCATATTTTTTTTTTTCATCAAGAATTTATAACTGTCAAGTATAACATTCGCCGTGATCCGGCAGAGACAATGGTTGTTTTCGGCGGAATGCTGATATATTATAGGTAGGGTGGAATGTTTTTCTTCCTTAAAATAAACACGAAGGAAAATGCCGCAGAAAGGGAAGCTCATGAAATGCATTATTCTCGCGGGTCAGAGGGGAGGCGGAAGCTTAAGACCGGAGCAGTTTCTGCCCTTTGCGGGAGGCCAGTCTCTTTTTCAGGAAACCGTGGCCAGAAATCTTCCGCTTTGCGATGAGGTGAATATATCGGCAAATGTGCGCTGCAGAGCTTTGGTGGAGAGTCAGATGGAAAGCTTCAGGGAACTGACCTGGAGGCTTACGCTGGAGGAAAAGGGATACGGAACCTATCCGGCCATTCTGATGACGCTTTTTCAGTATGCCCCTTCGGAGCTTTTGTGCGTGGTGCCGTCGGACTGGGCGGTGTCCGAGGGGGATTATCGGGGCGATGTGCTGAAGGCCATGGAGGCTGCCAGACAGGGAAGAATTGCTGTGGTAGGGGAAGGCCTGAAGCGGGGCATCCTGATTTTTGAAAACGGGATTCTGCAAAAAGAAATAGCGTGTCTGTCCAAAGAAGCATTTAAGACGGCAAAGAAGCTGTTTTCCCATCGTACTTTGCTCCCCCAGGGCGCTGCCTTTTCCGCGGAGCTTTTGCGCACTCTGCCGGAGGGCTCCATTGAAAAGGAGGTGCTTGCTCGGTCTGAGGCCTCGTTTCCGATTCCCGCGAGCTTTCATATCCGTACCGCAGCGATGCTTCCCGAGCTGCGCGCGGAAGAGCCGTTTGTCCGCCTGAA
This sequence comes from uncultured Lachnospiraceae bacterium, assembly GCA_946621895.1. The sequence goes on from CAMOOZ010000124.1 coordinate 1,229, forward strand.
GCCGTCCTTCAGGGATTATCTCTGGGGAGGGACAAGGCTGAGGGAGGAATTCGGAAAGCGCTGTGATTACCCGCAGATTGCCGAAAGCTGGGAGCTCTCCGCCCACCCCTCCGGGGAATCTGTTGTGACCACAGGCGTCCATCGCGGACTGACCTTCGGAAATTATCTCTCGCAGCTGGGAAGGGACGCATGGGGCTGGAAGGGGGCGGCATTCCCGCAGTTTCCGCTTCTTGTAAAATTCCTGGATGCCAGGGATGATCTTTCCATCCAGGTGCATCCCGGAGATGATTACGCGCTCGAGCATGAGGGCGAGTACGGCAAAAACGAGATGTGGTATGTGGTTAAGAGCGAGGAAGGCGCCAGGGTGGCATTGGGCTTTAAGGAGCAGGTGACGGCTGAACAGGTGAAGGAGGCCGTGGAGAAGCATACCCTGGAGGAGCTTCTGCGCTGGGTGCCCGCGAAGGCCGGGGACGTGTTTTTCATCCCTGCGGGAACCGTCCACGCCGTTGGGAGGGGCTGCTTTATTCTGGAGGTTCAGCAGAGCTCCGATGTGACCTACAGGCTGTATGATTATGGCCGCAGGGACAGATACGGAAACCTGCGGGAGCTGCAGCTGGAAAAGGCGCTTGAGGTGATGAGGCTTTCCCCGGGGCTTGCCGAGTCAAAACCGGAGAACGCTTTGCCCGGTCTTTTGTGCTCCTGCAAATATTTTGCGGCCCGGCTGCACGAGGTGGAGGATGAGCTTGTGCTTCCGGTAACGCCGGAATCCTTTGTTTCCCTCGTATTTCTTTCTGGCAGGGGAACGCTGGAGGAAATATCGGAGCAGGCAGAGGGGAAAGGCGCGTTTTCCATCACCTATTGGCCGGGGGACTCTGTTTTTCTTCCGGCAGGTGAAGCGCGAGTGCGGATCAAGGGCCCCTGCCGGGTAGTGGAGACCAGGCTTTAATATGGAAGTGATACGGGCTTTCCTTGCTTTGGCCGGCTATCTGGTTTTGCTGCCGGGCCTTTTGGGCTATGGATTTTTCGGGAAAAAACTCTGGTCCTTTTCCGGCGGGTTTCTGATTCTGCTTGCGGTTTTTCAGGCGGTCGGCGTGCCTTTTGTTTTTTTCAGAAGACATCTCAGTGAGCTTGCGTTAACGGTTAACCTGCTCTATTTTCTGCTTGCGGCAGCCGTGATCCTTATCCGCAGGAAAACGCTTGCAGAGAAGCTTTCCGCGCCGCTTTCTGCGCTGAAGGGGGCTTCTCCTGCCGCAATACTGCGGGAAAGGAAGGGAGAGCTGCTTTTATGGGGAGTTTTTTTCATACTGCTTGGTTTTCAGCTGATTAACGCGCTGCAGCTTTCCTTTTTTGACGGGGATGATGCCTACTATGTGGCACAGTCGGTGGCCGCGGCAGAACAGGATGTGCTTTACAGAACCATCCCGTACACAGGCTTTGCCTCAGAGCTCGATATGCGGCATGCGATGGCACTGTTTCCGATATGGGTTGCCTTTCTTTCCGAAATGAGCAGCATCCATCCGGCCATCATGAGCCACAGTATTTTGCCGCTGATCCTGATCCCCGGGATGTATCTGCTTTATGCTGCGCTCTTCAGAGAGCTGCAGCCGAAAAAGGAAGGGGAGAAGCATGTTCTGCCGGGATTTCTGATCCTCATTGCACTTACGCAGATTTTCGGCGCGGTTTCCATCTATACCCCCGCCGCTTTTCTGATCGGAAGAACATGGCAGGGGAAGGCTGTGCTGGCGGGCCTTGTGCTGCCGGCGCTTTTCTGGCTCCTGATCAAAGTGGGAAGAGAGGGTAGAATAAGCAGGAATACCGCCATTCTTCTGATCGCATTGAACATGACCGCAGCGCTGACCACCAGCATGGGGATTTTTCTGACAGCGCTGATGAGCGGGGGCGCCGGTCTTTTCCTGGCTTTGCGGCTGCGCTCCTTACGGCTTTTGCTTTTGCTTGCGGCCTGTTCGCTGCCGTGCCTGATTTATGCCGGATTGTATCTTGTTTTTTAGGGAGGCATGATTGGACTCATTTCCGATGCTGGTACTCAGACTTTATCAGGGTGAGAGCTTTATGCTTGCGCTCTATCTGGGTGCGCTGATTTTTCTTTTTATAAAGGAAAGGGACCCGCTCCTTCGGATACTGCTTGTATACTGCCCGATGTGCCTGCTGGTGCTGTTTCTGA
>CAMOOZ010000125.1 GCA_946621895.1 uncultured Lachnospiraceae bacterium
AAGGCGGGACGGGTGATCAGCAGCTGATTGTGCTGCTGCTCCTGGCCGGGCACCGCCTGCAGCGGGAAGTCGCCGATATCGCGCTTGGTGCAGTCTGCGGTAAGCCCGGGCTGCACACGGGCGGAAACGGTGGGGCCCAGGTCTCTTCCGATTGCGGTGGCGCCCACCAGCATGATCTCGGGCTTATACTTTAAGATCACCTCGGACAGCGCATGGGCATAGGGCTCGGTGCGGTAATCCTTCAGCGCGGGATCGTCCACGACGATGACCTTATCCGCGCCGTACTCGGCAAGCTGGTCCGCCAGATCCTTCACGCCGGAGCCGATCAGGACAGCCGTCACCTCCGCGTTCAGCGGGGCAGCCAGATCCTTTGCTTTTCCGATCAGTTCGAAGGAGATGCCGCTCAGAACATTATCCACCTGCTGGGCAAAAACATATACTCCTTTGCACTCTTCAACTTTCAATAAAGACATGATTATTCTCCTTATATATTCTAGTCAGCCGTCAGATAACATGCTGCGCCGTCAGCTTCTCCATGATATAGTCCACGGATTCCTTGGGATCCAGCACCTTCTTCTCGCCGGCGCCCTTCTTGACCTTATCAGAGGCCTTCGCGATCTTCGTAGGAGAGCCTGCAAGTCCGATATTCGCATCATCCAGATCCTTCAGATCATCCCTGCCCCATACGGTCACTTCCTTGTCATAGGCATCGAAGATCCCGCCGGGAGTCATGTATCTGGGCTCGTTCAGCTCCGCCAGCGCGGTGACCAGGCAGGGCATCTTGGCCTTCAGCATATGGTAACGGTCCTCAAACTGACGCTTCACGATGATGGAATCCCCTTCCACCTTCAGCTCCTCAGCATAGGAGATCACCGGCAGCTTTAAGTGCTCGGCGATCTGCGGACCGACCTGCGCGGTATCACCGTCGATGGCCTGACGGCCGGTGATCACCAGATCATAGTCCAGGTTCCTGATCGCAGCGGCGATCGTGGAGGAGGTGGCCCAGGTGTCCGCGCCGCCCAGTCTCCTGTCGGTCACAAGGATCGCCTTGTCCGCGCCCATGGCCATGGCCTCTCTTAAGACCTCATCCGCCTTGGGCAGACCCATGGTGAGCACCGTGACCTCTGCGCCGTACTGATCCTTTAAGCGAAGGGCTGCCTCAAGACCCGCCTTGTCGTCCGGGTTCATAATGGCCAGCATCGCCGCTCTGTTCAGGGTTCCGTCGGGATTGAAGGAAACGCCGCCCTTGGTGTCCGGAACCTGCTTAATGCAAACAATGATTTTCATAGTGAACAATCTCCTTTATTTTACGAATTATTTCAGTAACGCTCCGGAAATGACCATTCTCTGAACCTCAGAGGTTCCTTCATAGATCTCCGTGATCTTGGCATCCCTCATCATACGCTCCACCTCGTACTCACGGATGTAGCCGTAGCCGCCGTGAAGCTGAACAGCCTTGGTCGTGACCTCCATGGCCACCTCTGCCGCGAAAAGCTTCGCCATGGCGGCTTCCACGGAATAGGACACCTTCGCGCCGTCCATGAACTCCTGCTTCTTCATGGCTGCCTTGTAAACAAGGTTCTTCGCCGCCTCGACCTTCGTGGCCATATCCGCCAGCTGGAACTGGGTGTTCTGCTGCTGCGCGATCGTGCGGCCGAACTGCTTTCTTTCCTTCGTGTATGCGATGGTCTTCTCCAGCGCGCCCTCAGCGATGCCCAGCGCCTGCGCGGCGATACCGATACGGCCGCCGTCCAGCGTGTGCATGGCGATCGGGAAGCCCTTTCCTCTCTGGCCCAGCAGATTGTCCTTCGGGATCCTGCAGTCCTGGAAGATCAGCTCATAGGTGGCGGAGCCGCGGATACCCATCTTCTTTTCCTTCACGCCGAAGGTGAAGCCGGGGGTGTCCTTCTCCACGATGAAGGCGGAGAATCTCTTCTGCTTGCGGCCCTTCTTGTCCTCTACGATATCGGTATACGCGATCACGATATAGATATCCGCATAGAAGCCGTTCGTGATGAAGCACTTGGAGCCGTTCAGGATCCACTCATTCGTGCTCTCATCCAGCTCAGCCTTGGTCTGCACGCCCTGTGCGTCCGTACCGGCCATGGGCTCGGTCAGAGAGAAGGCGCCCAGCTTCTCTCCCTTTGCCAGGGGAACCAGATATTTCTGCTTCTGCTCCTCGGTGCCGTAGGTCTGGATGGGGTCAACGCAGAGGGAGGTATGTCCGGAAAGGATAACACCGGTGGTGGCGCAGGCCTTGGAGAGCTCCTCCACACAGTTGATATAGGCGAGGATATCCGCGCCCTGTCCGCCGTACTCCTTCGGCACCGGAATGCCCATGAAGCCGTTTGCCTGCATCTTCTTCACCGTCTCCTCGGGGAAGTGCTCGGTCTCGTCCGTCTCGATGGCTAAAGGCGCGACCTCTTTCTCGGCAAACTCCTTGAAGAGGTTCTGTGCCATCGCATGCTTTTTGTCAAAAGTAAAATCCATGATGTCTTTCCTCCAAACTCACTTTATTTGCTGTAGTCGTAGAAACCAATACCGGTCTTGCGGCCGAGCTTGCCTGCCCTGACCATCTTTCTCAGCAGCGGATGAGGACGATACTTGGGATCGCCGAACTCGCTGTAAAGCACCTCCATAACGGCCAGCACGATATCCAGACCGATCAGATCGCCAAGCTCCAGCGGCCCCATCGGGTGGTTCGCGCCAAGCTTCATTGCGGTGTCGATGCCTTCCACGCTTGCCAGGCCGTCCGCATAAATGCCGATGCCTTCGTTGATCGTCGGGATCAGGACGCGGTTCACGACAAAGCCCGCGCCTTCCTTCACTTCCACGGGAGTCTTGCCGATCTCCTTCGCGATGGCCACGATCTTATCGTTTACATCATCGGGAGTATTCTCGCCCTTGATCACCTCCACCAGCTTCATGACAGCGGCGGGATTGAAAAAGTGCATGCCGATCACGGGATGCTCCAGGCCCGCGCCGATCGCGGTGATGGAAAGAGAGGAGGTGTTCGTGGCGAAGATGCAGTCCTTCGGCACGATATCCTGCAGCTCCTTGAAGGTCTGCTTCTTAATGTCCAGAACCTCGAGGGCAGCTTCCACGATCAGGTCCACATCCTTGCAGATGTCCTTTGTGCCGGTGGTGATCTTGGCTAAGATCTTATCGGCATCCGCCTGCTCCATCTTGCCCTTTTCCACTCTCTTCGCGAAGCCCTTCTCGATCTTCTTTTTGCCGTTTGCGGCAAACTCGTCATTGATATCGCAAAGATAAACCTCATACCCCTCGGTCTGGGCAAAGGCCTGTGCGATACCGGAACCCATGGTGCCGGCGCCGATGACTCCAACTTTCATGCTTAAATCCTCCTTTATCGTAGTATGTTATTGTGATACCGTATATCTGTTCAGTACCCCATTCACAAAGACATGAAATGTCTTTACGCTGATGCGTTTTGCACCGCGGCACTGACGCACTGCCGCGCGCCAAAGCGTGCCTGTTCGGTGTCCCCCGGACACCTCACCATGTGGCGGCCACAGGCCATTTTTCCCGCTAAAGCGAGAAAATTTCGTGCCTTGTCTGAACAGATACAAATCAGCGGCCGTGTTATGTAAACCACTGCCGCCGATAAAAGCCTTACTTATTCTGGAAATCCACTACCTTGACCTTCTTCGGGTCGTCCTTCTTTCTGAGGAAGTTGGCCATGCCTTCCCGCTGATCATAGGTCTCGAAGCAGGTGCCGAAGATCTTCTCCTCCACTACGATGGCCTGGTCCATATCCACCTGAAGTCCTTCGTTGATCGCCTTCTTGCAGGCGCGCACTGCGATGGGAGCCTGCTTTGCGATCTGGCCCGCAAGCTTCTCCGCCTCAGCCATCAGGTCTGCCGCAGGATAAACCGCGTTCACCAGACCGATCCTGTATGCCTCGTCCGCCTTGATGTTCCTTGCGGAATAGATCAGCTGCTTTGCCATGCCGGGGCTGACCAGTCTTGCCAGCCGCTGGGTGCCGCCGAAACCGGGGGTGATCCCAAGCCCTACCTCGGGCTGTCCGAACATTGCCGTGTCCGCGCAGATCCGGATGTCGCAGCTCATGGAGATCTCGCAGCCGCCGCCCAGCGCGAAGCCGTTCACCGCCGCGATCACGGGGATCGGGAAGGTCTCGATCTTCCTGAACAGGTCATTGCCCTTCTTCGAGAAGGCCTCCCCCTCCGCCTGGCTCATCTCGCTCATCGCGCCGATATCCGCTCCGGCCACAAAGCTCTTCTCCCCGGCGCCGGTAAGGATCAGGCAGCGGATCACATTCTGATCCACACCGTCAAAGACCGCCTCCAGATCATCCAGCACCTGGGCATTCAGCGCATTGAGTGCCTCAGGGCGGTTGATCGTGATGATCCCCACAGCGCCCTTCGCTTCATAATCAACAAACCCCATCGCAAATGTCCTCCTTTAATCTCTTAAACGAAAGTGAAAAATCAGTCATAATATTGTAACATATCCCCCGGCTTTCCTCAACCGGATAAAAACCGGGAATTGTACGGCATCCTTACCTTCAAATCTCGGGCTCGATCATGCCGTAATTGCCGCCCTTCCGCTTATAGACCACGGCCATCTGATCCGTTTCCGCATTGACGAACACATAGAAGTTATGGCCGAGCAGCTCCATCTGCACGCAGGCATCCTCGGGATACATGGGCTTCACATCGAACTTCTTGGTCTTCAGGATCTTGATCTCCTCCTCCGCCTCGGGCTCCTGCTCGATATAATCCTGCGTGAAGGAACCTGCCGCCTGCTTCTTGTCGATCAGCTTGCTCTTGTATTTCTTTAACTGGCGCTCGATAACCTCCTCCACCAGGTCAATGGAAACATACATATCAGTGGAAACCTGCTCGGAGCGGATGATCCCACCCTTGACCGGGATCGTGACCTCGATCTTCTGCCTCTCCTTTTCCACGCTTAAGGTCACATGAACCTGGGTGTCTGCGGAGAAAAACCGGGAAAGCTTCCCCAGCTTGTCCTCGATCGTCTCCTTCAGATTATCCGTGACATTAAAGCCGTTTCTTCCCACAATGATAAATTTCATCTCCATACCCTCGCTTTCTTCTTGAAATCCGTCCGTCGGGCACCCGCCGCGATGCCGCAGAAGCCATGCTGCAAACGGGACATTCGCCGTGTGAGCGCCGAACGATCCACGCCGGAGGCGTTATAGGAAACACATTAAGTCATGCGCTTTCTGACATTATAGCAAAAAAACAGGCATGGTAAAAGAGCATAAAGGCGTACAAAAACAGCCGCCGGGCATTTGCCCGACGGCTTACAGTGAAGTGGTTTAAGTAAGACGCCGGCTAAGCCGGCATCTCCTTAGAATATCCTTCTGATGCTCAGGATCTTGCGGTAATCCGCTCTGGACACCTTGATCCCCGAGGAGGGGGTGGAGGCGTGGACGATCTGCCCGCCGCCGATATAGATCCCCACATGGCCGGAGTAGCAGAGGATGTCTCCGGGCTGTGCTTCAGCAAGACTGCCCACGCCGGAGCCCTGGCTCCTGTCCGCGGAGGAGGAGTGGGGCAGGTTCACGCCGAAGTTCTTGTAAACGCTCATGACAAAGCCGGAGCAGTCTGTCCCGTTGGTCAGGCTGGAACCGCCGTACACATACGGATTGCCGACGAACTGGAGGGCGTACTGAGCCACTGCCTTTCCGTTTGCGGATCCGGCCGAGGAGGAAACCACCTGGGCTCCCGCCTGCGCCTGAGCCACAGAGGCATTCGGCTTGGCATTGTTCACGCTGGATTCCCGTCTGCGCTGGGACTGGGCAGCCGCCGCAGCCTTTCTGGCAGCCTCCCTCTCCGCGGCCTCCTTGGCCAGACGGGCCTCCTCTTCCTTTTTGGACTCTGCCTTGACAAACTCCGTGGTCAGCGACACATAGGATCTGGACACATATCCGTCGCCTTCCTCGATGTTTACCTTGACCCAGCCCTCCAGCTCCTCAACAACGATCAGTTCATCCCCGATCGGCACCATCCCGATAACAGAAGAATCCGTGGTGGGCTGCTCCCTGACAAACAGCGTGGTCGTGTTGACCTTTGCGATCCTGGTCCCCACCTCTCTGGCAAGCTCCACGGCCGCCTCGCCCGTGACGCAGAACTCACCCTTGACATAACCCACGCAGTTGCCGGACTTGATCTGATACCAGCCGTCCTTTTCATAGATCAGCTCGCCAACGGAATTATTGTAAAGCTTACCGACGATCTCATAATCCTCACCGGCGTCGGCACGCACATTCACATAGTTATTCACCTGCGCGATGACCAGGTTCTTAAAATATTCCTCTTCCTCGGCTGCCTGCTCCGCCGCCTGCTCCTCGGCCGCCTCAGCCGCCAGCTGCTCCTCGTCCTTCTCGGTCCTGGGGAAGGTGAGCGTCTCCACGATCTCCTCGGGATCCAGGCCCGCCTCATTGCCGGAGGTGGTCCCGGCGGAGCTTCCCTTCACGGAAGCCTTGATATTCATGGAGATGCTGCTGCCTGCATTATCTCCGGAAACCGTCTCTCTGTTCTTTTTCTCCTCCTTCTGCGCTGCCGACTCGGTCACATCTCTCAGGGAGCTGCCTTCATTCAGCGCCAGCGTGACGCCGGCCTGAGGAAGGATGTCCCCCAGCTTCCCTGCGGAAGCCGGAAGGGACACACTGCCGAAGGTCATGGAAAAGAGAAGGGAAAATATGGTAAACTGTTTAAAGAATTTTTTCATCGATACTTAACAAAGCTCCAAATTATGTCAAATGTTTATTACGGAATTGTTACAATGACCGCAGTATACCATAGACCATATGGGTTGTCAAATTTGCCTGTTTACCTGAAAAACCACGAAATTCCGTCGTTTTTCTGTTTTTTCGGCGGTTTTCTTTGTTAAGGATTTGTGAATCGGGGCGGTGAAAAAGCTGTAACAATTCGGAAGATGTTGTGGTCTCAGACGGCGGCGGACACCAGATATATGGTTCGTCAGGCCGCCCGGAGCAGGAAAATTTTTTTATGTGAATTATTTATGTGAAAATTTTATGGAGACTTATTATGTTGACTGATCTGAAACAAATCCCTGGGATCCATCCTGTTATCCTGATCACCGGCGCCTCCGGAGAGATCGGCGGCGCCATTTCCCGGGCGCTGGGAGAGGGTGCCGTGACGCCCGGCGATTTTGTGCTCCTGGGAAACCGCGGGGGCGCCGCGCTGGATCGGCTGGCAGAGGGCTTCGCGCTGATGCCGCAGCACCGGACCTACACGGTTCGGGGGGATATTTCCGATCCGGCCTTTATCGATGCGGTTTTTGCCCTGCTCCCCCGGCTGGATGTGCTGGTAAACTGCGCCGGGATCTCCCATTACGGCCTGCTTCAGGATATGACGCCGGAGGAATGGAGACGCGTCCTCGACACGGATCTGAACGCCGCCTTTCTGACCTGCCGCGCAGCCATCCCGCTGATGCTTTCCTCCCATTCCGGAAAAATACTGAATATTTCGTCTGTCTGGGGAAAGCGGGGTGCCGCGATGGAAGCCGCCTACAGCACGGCAAAGGCGGGGCTGGAGGGCCTGACCCAAGCGCTGGCCAAGGGGCTGGCCCCTAGCCGCATCGCCGTTAACGCGCTGGCGCCGGGCCTTGTGGACACGAGAATGAATGCCCGTTTCAGCGATGAGGAGCTGGAGGCGCTCACGGAGGAGATCCCTCTCGGCCGGCTGATCAC
>CAMOOZ010000126.1 GCA_946621895.1 uncultured Lachnospiraceae bacterium
ATATGGTCCCTGGATCCCCGGCGTCCCGGTGCTGGTGGAGGGCGCGCTGAATGCGATGAACTGCGCAGACTGGCTTAAGGGCCTTATCCTGGACGGAATCGTGGCCGGCGTGGGCGCCGTGCTCGGGTTTGTGCCGCAGATCTTTGTTCTCTTCCTGTTTCTGGCGTTTCTGGAGGCCTGCGGTTATATGGCCAGAGTCGCCTTTATCATGGACCGGATTTTCAGACGCTTCGGTCTTTCCGGAAAATCCTTTATCCCGATCCTCATCGGAACGGGCTGCGGGATCCCCGGGATCATGGCCTCCCGCACGATCGAAAATGAGAAGGATCGCCGGATGACGATCATGACGACAACCTTCATCCCCTGCGGGGCGAAGCTGCCCTTTATCGCCATGGTGGCCGGCGCGATCTTCGGCGGCGCGTCCTGGGTGGCGCCTTCGGCATATTTCCTGGGCATGTTCGCGATCATCTGCTCCGGTGTGATCTTAAAGAAAACAAGGCTTTTTGCCGGTGATCCGGCGCCCTTCGTGATGGAGCTGCCGGCCTATCATATGCCTACCATCGGGGCGGTCCTGCGCGGCATGTGGGAAAGAGGATGGTCCTTTATCAAAAAGGCGGGAACCATTATCCTGCTTTCCACCATCGTGATCTGGTTTATGACCTTCTTCGGCTTTGTGGACGGCGCCTTTACGATGCTTGCCGAGGATCAGCTGGATTCCAGCATCCTGGCAATGGTGGGCAGTGCCTTTTCCTTTATCTTCATTCCGCTGGGCTTTGGCAACTGGCAGGCCACGGTGGCTTCCATCACGGGGCTTGTGGCGAAGGAAAATATTGTGGGCACGATGGGTATCCTTTACGGCGCGGCCGGAGAGGGAACCGTCTGGCAGAATATGGCCGCCGCCTTCACGCTGGCCTCCGGCTATGCCTTCCTGACCTTTAACCTGCTCTGCGCTCCCTGCTTTGCGGCAATGGGCGCGATCAAAAGAGAGATGAACAACACGCGGTGGTTTTTCCTTGCTGTGGCCTATCAGTGCGGCTTTGCCTGGCTGACCGCTTTGGTGGTCAATCAGATCGGGATGCTGATTCTGGGCGAGGGAAGCTTTAATCTTTTCACGATCCCTGCTTTGCTTGTGATCGCGGCCTTCCTCTGGCTGCTGTTTCGGCCGGCGGGAAAGGCAGCGGTGAAGAAAGGAGAGCTTTATGGCTGAGTTTTTTTCCGCCAATGCGGGCACCATCATCATTGCGGCAGCGCTGATCCTTCTGGTGGGTTTTATCGTCAGGGGAATGATCAGGGATAAACGCGCCGGGAGAACCTGCGCGAGCTGTCCGGCGGGAGGTCACGGCCCCTGCTGCTGCGCGGCAAAAAAGAATTGAACAGGAGCGGACAGATGACTTTACAGGATTTCTTAGACAAAATGAATTCCGGAGCGGAGATCGAGGCCGGGTCGGAAACGCATCTTTTTATGCATGGCCTCTCCCAGGAAGCCTTGCGGATCACAATGGAAATGAATAATGCCTACCATACGCCGGAGGAGCTTGTGGCTTTAATGCGCAGGCTGACTGGACAGGAGGATTTTCCCGAATTTGGCCTCTTCCCGCCCTTTTATACGGATTGCGGAAAGAATATCCATTTCGGAGAAAATGTGTTTGTGAATTCCGGCTTCCGCTTTCAGGACCAGGGGGGGATCTATATCGGTGATAATGCGCTGATCGGTCACAATGCGGTGCTGGCCACACTGAATCATGATCCGGATCCGGCGAAAAGGGGAAACCTTATTCCGGCGCCGATCCATATCGGAAGGGATGTCTGGCTGGGCGCAAATGTGACCGTGCTTCCGGGCGTGACGATAGGGGATGGCGCGATCATTGCCGCAGGAGCCGTGGTAAACAGGGATGTGGAGGCCTGTACGGTTGTGGGGGGCATTCCGGCGAAAAAGCTGAAAGACCTGTAAAGGATTTAAAAAAGCAGGAAATACAGGGGAACACATTTGCCGATCGGGTGGGCAGTCACAGCACTGCCTGCCCGATCTGTGCGTTGCGAGCATCCCGCGGCACAGTGATTTGACGGAACTCCTGCCCTGTTTTATAATGCTTTTTGCGTTATTCACCGGTTTTGGAGCCGCATCGGCGATCGGTCTGTCCGCCGGACGGTTCCTCCGTCTTGCTTTGAAAAGGAGTAAAAAATGATCACTAACACAGCATGGTTTTTGGGCGCCTTTGTGGCCTATATGGGGGTCATGGTGGCGATCGGGATCTTCTTTGCGGGGAAGAATTCCAACGCGGAGGATTACTTCCTCGGCGGCAGAAGGCTGGGGGCTTTTGTGGCGGCGTTTTCCGCACAGGCCTCGGATATGAGCGGCTGGTCCCTGATGGGACTCCCCGGAAGCGTTTACGCGCTGGGAACGGGGCAGAGCTGGATCGCCATCGGCCTGCTGATCGGCACCATTGCAAACTGGTTTCTGGTTTCGGGAAAGCTCAGGCGATATACGATCAAGGCAAACAATTCCCTGACGCTTCCGATGTTCTTTGAAAACCGTTTCCATGACAAAAAAAGGATCCTGCTGATGGTATCCTCCATTACGATCGTCGTGTTCTTTACGGTTTACACGGCCTCGGCCTTTGCCGCGGGAGGAAAGCTCTTCAACTCCGTTTTCGGTGTGGATTATACCGTCGCCCTGACCATCGGCGCGGTGGTCATTCTGGCCTACACCTTCATGGGCGGCTTTATGGCCGTCTGCACCACGGACCTGGTCCAGGGAATGCTGATGCTGGTGGGCATTCTCCTTGTTCCCATCATTGCCGCGATGGCGGTGGGCGTGGAGTCCATTCCCGGCATTATCGATCAGACAGGCGCTGTGGGGGGCTCCGCCTCCTACCTTTCCCTCACGATGAATGGGGACAGGCCCTATACCGCGGTGGAGATCATTTCACAGCTGGCCTGGGGGCTTGGCTATTTCGGGATGCCCCATGTGCTGGTGCGGTTTATGGCCGTGAAGGATGAAAAGGAATTGAACAAGTCCAAATGGATCGCCAGTGTGTGGGTGCTGTTGGACCTGCTCTTTGCCTGCCTGATCGGGATCATCGGCAGGGCCTATCTTTTCCCCACGGTGCTGGAGGGAGGAGAGTCCGAGAAGGTCTTTATCGAGATGATCATTAAGATCTTTACGAAGGACATTTCCCTTCCGCTGATCGGCGGGATCTTCCTCTGCGGGATCCTCGCGGCGATCATGAGCACGGCGGATTCCCAGCTCCTTGTCTCCGCTTCAAGCATCGCGGAGGATATGTATAAGGGTGTGATGAAGAAGGAAGCGGATGACAAGCAGGTTTTGAAGGTCAGCCGGATCACGGTGGTGGCGATCGCGGTGCTGGCCTATCTGATCGCGTTAGACCCGAATTCCTCGATCATGACGCTGGTGTCCGACGCCTGGGCGGGACTTGGGGCAGCCTTCGGACCGCTTGTCCTGATGAGCCTTTTCTGGAAACGCACGACGATGCAGGGCGGCGTGGCCGGGATCATCACAGGCGGCGTTATCGTGATCCTCTGGGATTATATTCCCCTGATCAGCGGCCAGACGATCGGTGCCGTGACGGGGCTTTATTCACTGGTTCCCGGCTTCTTCATCGGGCTTGCGGTGATCATCGGGGTGAGCCTGATGAGCCCGCCCCCTTCTGAGGAGATCATCAAAGAGTTCGAATCGGTATAGAAGGCATATAGAATGGCATAAAGAAGGGCCGGCGTTTTCGCGCCGGCCCTTCGTCTGTATTGAGAATCGTTTCACGCCTTTCCCACAGACCCGAAAAGCTCCATTTTCTTTTTCACCAGCTCCACGATCGCCGCTTTACCGGGAGCTAAGAGCTTTCTGGGATCGAAGCCCTTGCCCTCCAGATCCTTGCCGGCCTCGATGTATTTTCTCGTGGCGTCCGCAAACACCAGCTGGCAGTCTGTGTTCACATTGATCTTGGACACGCCCAGGCTGATCGCCTTCTTGATCTGGTCATCCGGGATGCCCGTGCCGCCATGCAGCACCAGCGGGATGCCGTTCGTGGCCTTCTGCACCTCTTCCAGCACATTGAACTGAAGGCCTGCCCAGTTTTCGGGATATTTGCCGTGGATATTGCCGATGCCGGCTGCCAGGATATCCACGCCGAGGGAAGCGATCTCTGCGCACTCCTTCGGATCAGCGCATTCGCCCATGCCGATCACGCCGTCCTCTTCGCCGCCGATGGCGCCCACCTCAGCCTCGATGGACAGCCCGTTCACATGCGCGGCATTGACCAGAATGCTGGTCTTGGCCTTGTTTTCCTCGATATCGTATTTGGAACCGTCAAACATGATGGAAGAGAAGCCGGCGCGGATGCACTTGAGGCAGCCGTCATAGGTGCCGTGATCCAGATGCAGCGCCACGGGAACAGTGATCTTCATGGACTCCATCAGCGCCTTCACCATCGCGGCGACCACATTAAAGCCGCCCATATACTTTCCCGCGCCCTCAGAGGACGAAAGGATGACCGGAGATTTCGTCTCCTCGGCCGCCTGCAGGATGGCCTGGGTCCATTCCAGATTGTTCACATTGAAATGCCCGATGGCGTAATGCCCCTCTCTTGCCTTTTGACACATTTCCTTTAAGTTTACGTACATGACAACCCTCCTTTGATTGTTATTATACTCAACCGTCCAAATAAATGGATTTTATTTGGACGGTTGAGCCCCGCCGGGCGCACGCTGCGAAGCAGCAAAATACCGATGTGCGCCCGTGCGATAAGTTATACCAAAGCCCGCGGCCTTTAAGCCGTAAGCTCTGTTCCGCCGCATAAAAACCGTTCGATCCCCGCCACTGCGGCTTCTTCATCATCGCCCTCTGCCGTGACGGTTAATGTTTCCCCGGAGATCAGGGAAAGACTCATGACTCCCATGATGCTTTTTGCGTTCACGATCATTTTTCTTTTGTCATTGCCTACATGGATCGTGCTCTCATAAGCGTTTGCGATCTGGACCAGCATCGCTGCAGGACGGGCTTCCAGTCCCTTTTTCAAGCCAACCTGCACATTTCTAATCTGCATAGCGTGTTTCTCCAATTCCTGTAAAAAAAGACAAGTACCAGGGGAACTGTAAAAAAACGGTAATCCCTCACCCCTTGAAAACCCGTGCGCTCAAAATCGCCGCGCCAGCTCCGCCAAGCGTCTCAGGCGGTGATTCACACCGGATTTCCCGATGGGAGGATCGGTCAGTGCTCCCAGTTCTCCCAGACTCAGTTCCGGATAGGCGAGACGAAGCTCTGCGATCTCCTTTAAGGAAGAGGGCAGTGAAGAAAAATGACCGCTGTCCTTCAATCGCCTGATATCGTCGATCTGGGAGGAGGAGGCGGCAATGGTCTTGCCGATATTCGCAGTCTCGCAGTTTACTTTACGGTTTACCGCGTTGCGAACCTCCTTTACGATCCGGGAATTCTCCATCTCCATCACCGCAAGCGGAGCCTCCAGCACGGCCAGCATGGCCACAATGGATTCTCCGTCCTTGACATAGGCGCCGTACCCGCCGGGCCTTCTGGCAAGCTTTAATTCCACCCCAAAGCCCGAAGCCAGGACGGATAAAAGCATTGCGTTTTTTTCGGTGCGTGAGAGGAATTCCAGGTGGTAGCCTTTTTTCGGATCAGACATTGAACCGGCAGCCAGAAAGGCCCCCCGAAGAAATGCCCGCCTGCAGCAGTTTTTCTTCAGCAGCTCTCTGTCTGCCGCCCCATTCATGGAATCACAGACCTTATCCATACTAAATCTTTTTTCACTTAAAGTAAAGCATTTGCCGGCCAAAGAGGAATCCGGTGATGCCAAAAAAAACTCTGGCTTTGTTTCAGTTTTTGCGCTTTTTGCACAAAAGCGGAAAATTGCGGAACATTCTGCAAGCCGGCAGCAGTTTTCCTCCGGGATTTTGCCGAGAAGCTCCTTCTTCACCTCTGCGCTGAAGGACATTATTCAAACGCTCCTAAAAAGATCACCTCGGGCTCCAGCGAAACGCCGAAGCGGGAAAAAACCTCTTCCCGTACCTTCCCGATCAGCGCATGGATATCCG
>CAMOOZ010000127.1 GCA_946621895.1 uncultured Lachnospiraceae bacterium
AGGAAAGGAAAGCTAAAGAAAAGGAAGAACAGGAAAGGAAAGTTAAAGAAAAAGAAGAAGAGGAAAAGAAAGCTAAAGAAAAAGAAGAAGAGGAAAAGAAAGCTAAAGAAAAGGAAGAACAGGAAAAGAAGGAACAGGAAAAGAAAGAGCAGGAAAAGAAAGCAAAGGAAATGGAAGAAAAGAAAAAGAAAGAAGAGGAAACGCTAAAGGCCAAAATACGCGCGGGCCTGGAAGAACGGATTGAGCAGAGGGAGAGGGAATTAGAGGAAAAAAGAGAGAAAGAAAAAGAAACGGAAGAAGAGGATGATTTTTGGCAGGAAAGGGATGAGGGGGATATTATGAAGGAACTGGAAGAGTTAGAGAAAGATCTTTCTTCGCAATGAAAGGGAGGGGCAATGCCAAATTGCTGCCGAAGCATCACCGATTTGAATCGCATCGTGCAGCTGAATCATCCTGCGGATGATTTGAAATTTTCCTTGCGGTTCCTTCGCGGTGTTTTGGAATGGAGAAAAATGAGAAAAAAAGCTGATGGGTTAGGGAAAAAAAAACAGGGCTTCGGACTGGTCCGAATGTCCAAATGGATCGCGCTTTTGCTGAGCCTTGCCATGGCGCTCTCGGCCTGCGGCCAGGCGGCAGGGGGAGGAAGAGGTTCGACAGATGCTGAAACAGGGGATTCCTCTCGCGGAAACCCTGCTGCCGAAGGAGATGCGGATAAGCAGGCCGGGGAGAGCACCGGGACTTTGGCGGAAGCCTCCCCGGAGGATGCGGTATCGGATACTGAGGCGTCAGACGACTTAAGTTTCCGCATCCTGAATACGGGGAAAAGCGACTGCAGCATTTTTGTTTCCGGGTCCTCGGCCATTTTGATCGACACGGCCGACCAGGATGATTATGCCCATATTTCGGAGACCCTTTCTCAGCTGGGGGTGGAAAGCATCGAGGCCATTCTGATCAGCCATTATGATAAGGATCATATCGGTTCAGCCGCCTTTTTGCTGCAGGATTATCCGGTGGGGGCGATTTACGGACCGGATCACTCGGAAAACTCGGATGAATATGAGAGCATGGTAAAGGCCGCGCAAAAATATCATGTGGAATTTACGAAAATGGATCCGGGCACGGAGAAAACCCTGGCATTCGAAGGAGCCTCCTTTTTTCTGGAAGCTCCTGCCGAAGCGGCCTACGAGGATGATAATGATTACACGGTGATCACTACGGTAAGCTGCGGCGATGAGGCTTATCTTTTCCTCGGAGACGCCCTGAAGACGAGACTGAAGGAGTTTACGGGAAAGACGGAATATGCGCTGGTCAAGCTTCCCCATCACGGGGATTACTATAAGGCGCTGGGCGAGCTGATCGGGAATACGGCGATTGGCTGCGCCGTGATCTGCGCGGAGGAAAACGGGGATACGCTGGAGGAAAAGCTGACGGAAGCCCTTGACGCGAAGGGGGTCGAAACGCTCTATACCTGGAATGGGGATATCCGGTTTACCACCGGGCCGATCAGCTATGAACAGTCCGACTGACGCATCACAAAGGACTTGATCGCCTCGAAGCTCTGTTTGCTGACCACATGCTCCATATGGCAGGCATCCTCCGTGGCGACATCTTCAGGAACCCCCAGAGAGGTGAGCCAGCAGGAAAGGAATTTATGGCGCTCATAGATCATCTCGGCGATTTCCTTCCCTGATTCGGTCAGATAGATAAAGCCCGCATCGGTGACGGTGATGTGTCCCTTTTGGCGAAGGTTCTTCATGGCCACGCTCACGCTGGACTTCTTAAAGCCCAGATCGTTTGCAACATCCACCGATCTGACCACAGGGAGCTTCTCACTGAGGATCAGGATGGATTCCAGATAATCTTCCGCTGATTCGTTGATGGCCATGTGCGTCCTTTCTGCTGCCGTTCACTGTCGTTGTTTCATTATACCATTGTTTTCGGAAAAAGCCACAGCAGAGTGAATGCCGTTTTTTTCTGCAGGAGGAGAAAGAAATGTCAGTAGAAAGAGAATTGTTTGGAAAAACACCCGAAGGAGAAGAGGTAAGCTGCTTTACGATAAAGGCAGGAGAGCTTCAGGCGCAGATCCTGGACTGGGGCGGAGTGCTCAGATCCCTGCAGGTGCCGGACCGGAGCGGAACTCCCCTGGATATCGTGCTGGGCTTCGATGAGCTGGAAGCTTATCTGAAAAACCCTCCCCATTTCGGAGGGATTATCGGAAGATGCGCAAACCGTATCGGAGGCGCTTCTTTTTCCATCGGGGACCATAGCTATTCACTGGAGGCCAATAATCATGGCAACACGCTTCACGGCGGCTCCCGGAGCTTCGATACCAGGCGCTGGGAGGCCGGAGAGCAGGATGATCATTCGGTCAGGCTCGTGCTGAAGAGCCCGGACGGGGATCAGGGCTTTCCCGGGAATCTGGAGCTTTCCGTGACTTATTCCCTGACGGAGGAGGGCTTAAGCATCTCTTATGAGGGGCGGGCGGATCAGGACACGATCCTGAATCCGACAAATCACAGCTATTTTAACCTGCACGGGGAGAACAGCGGGAAACAGGTGCTGGATCATCTTGCGCGATTCAATGCGTCCTCCTACACCCCCATCGGCGATGAAAAGGCTATCCCAACAGGAGAGATCGCACCGGTTTTCGGCACACCGATGGACTTCACCGAAGCTATTCCCATAGGGGAGAGAATTGATGAGGATTTCCCCCAGCTGTGGTATACGGGAGGCTACGACCATAACTATGTGCTGAAGCGGGAGGCCTCGGATGAGCTGCTGCAGATCGGCGAGGTGAGCTGTGAAGCCACCGGGATCCGGATGAGCGTAAGGACCGACAGCGTCGGTTTTCAGTTTTATACCGCGAACGGGCTGGATTCTCCCGGAAAGGGCGGCAGGCGGTACGGAAGACGGGAAGCCTTCTGCATCGAGACCCAGTTTTTCCCGGATGCGGCAAACCGCCCGGAATTTCCGTCACCGCTGTTGAAGGCGGGTGAGATCTTCCGGTCCGGGACGGTTTACCTGTTTGAGCGGATCTGAGCATTTTTCGCTCCTTGCGGCAGGCAAGTGAAGTATGTTACAATAAAAAATACTGATTTTATACGATTCTCAGCACAGGCAGGAGGTTTTTGAACGATGAGTGTTTCTGTGGAAAAATTGGAAGGCGGTATGGCTAAGCTCACGATCGAGGTGAGTCCTGAGCGTCTGGAGGAGGCCCTGGAGAAGGCATATCGTAAAAACAGGGATCGGATCCAGATCCAGGGCTTCCGGAAGGGCAAGGTTCCCCGCTTTATGGTGGAGAAGCTTTACGGACCGGAGGTCTTTTATGAGGAGGCTGCCAATGACATCATTCCTGAGGCCTATGAGGAAGCGGTAAAGGACTGCGGGGAGGATGTGGTCTCCGATCCGAAGATCGATGTGGAACAGATCGAGAAGGGCTCGCCGTTTATTTTTACCGCAGAGGTCGCCTTAAAGCCTGAGATCAAGCTGGGAAAATACAAGGGAATCAAGGTCACGAAGCAGACCGTGGAGGTCACCGAGGCCGAGCTGGAAAGGAAGATAAATGAAGAACTGGAGCGCAATGCCCGGATTCTTCCCGTGACGGACAGGCCCGTGGAAAACGGGGACACGATCAGCCTTGATTTTGAGGGCTTCGTGGACGGGGAACCCTTCGAGGGTGGAAAGGGAGTGGATTATTCTTTGGTCATCGGCTCCGGCACCTTTATCCCCGGCTTTGAGGATAAGCTGATCGGCGCCGAGGCAGGTCAGGAGCTGGATGTGGAGGTCACCTTTCCCGAGGATTATCACAGTAAGGAGCTGGCCGGTAAGCCCGCCGTGTTTAAGTGCAGGGTAAACGAGATCAGGCGGAAGGAGATCCCGGCGCTTGACCAGGAATATATCGAGGATGTGTCCGAGTTTGAGACAGTGGACGAGTATAAGGAGGATATCCGGAAAAAGCTTCTGAAGAGCAAGGAGGATACCGCCAAAGCCTTTAAGGAGGATGAAGCGATCAAGGCGCTGATCGACGATTCTCTGGTGGATCTGCCGGAGGCCATGGTGGAGACCCATGCAAAGCGACTGGTCAGACAGTATGAGCGCAATGCGATGATGCAGGGGATCCCGGTGGCGCAGTATTATCAGTATTCCGGGCTGACTCCCGAGAAGCTGCTGGATAATATGAGGCCTCAGGCGGAGGTCAGCATCAAGTCCAGACTGGCGCTGGAGGCTGTGGTCAAGGCGGAGGACATCCAGGTCAGCGAAGAGGAGATCGAGGCTGAGGTGGAAAAGAGGGCCGGCAGCTTTTACATGGATAAGGAAGAGTATAAGAAGCTGCTGGGCGAGGATGGTCTGAAGGAGCTGAAGGACGATGTGGCGGTTGAAAAGGCGGTTGACTTTATCCTGAAGGAGGCCAAAGAGGTAAAGGAGACGAAAAAGACCGCGAAGAAGGGAGCGTCTTCGGCGGAAGGCGAGGCGGAAAACGCAGAGAAAGAGGATAAGGAATGAGCTTAATACCATATGTCATTGAACAGACCAGCAGAGGAGAAAGATCGTATGATATTTATTCCAGAC
>CAMOOZ010000128.1 GCA_946621895.1 uncultured Lachnospiraceae bacterium
GGAAGAGAACGGATGGGAAGCTGCGGATTCTTTTGTTTCCCCTGATCCGGAATTCTGCCCTGAGGGGGTGGGCGACTCTGCGCCCTTATCCATCGATCCCATCCCGGGCTTCCATCTGGAGGCGCCTGCAAACGCGCTTTATCAGGACACCGCGTTTTCCGTGTCGGAGATCACGGAGGACCGGTATGGCCTGACGGAGCTGGAGAAGGCTTTTTCGGAAAACGGCGAGCTGATGCTTGGCGCCTGGGAGATCGATGCCGGCCTTTCTGACGGGGAGCATTTCCCGGGAGAATATGCAGTGTCTCTGGATCTTTCCCGGCTGGAGATCGACCCGGAGCTTTATCCTGTCATCAAAGCTTATCGCATCGCGGATGACGGCACGATCACGGAATACAGCTCCTCCGTGTCCGGCAGCATCCTGACCTATTCCACGGATCAAAACAGCATACTTGTGACCACTGCCGTCACTTTGGGGATCGGTCTTGTAGGATCATATCTTTACGAGCATGGCAAGCAGAACTGGTATTACTGGTTCAGGCCCGGGGACAAGACCTGCCACATGGATTTTGACAATGAATACGGGGAATACACGATCAAATGGTCCATGCGGGATGTGGACCTGAACCGGGCAAAGGTCACGGAGCGGATCGCCGAGATCGAGCAGGAGTATCAGGAAAAGGCAGACCTGCTGACTGCCCAGGCAGCGGAAGACCAGCCGTTTAATGCGAAAAACATCCTTGCGATATTTAAGAAAAACAAGGATAAGGCGACTGTGTTGAAGGAGGCGCTGGCTGCGGATCAGGAATATCAGCAGCTCTTAAAGCAGCTTGATGTGCCGGAGCTCATCGAGCAGATCAGGTCCTCCATCGACAAGGCTTTCGCCTATCTCCACAATGTGGAAAGGGTGAAGATGCCGGGCTACCGGGTGCTTTTTGCCTGCAAAAGAGGGGGCGGGCTTCTGGGCGCGGCCGTGGCCAATAATTTTAAATATGCTTATGTGATGCTGAATGTGAGCGCGGCGGATACGATGCTTTCCGATACGCCCGAGGGGAAGCTAAAGCGGGATGACATGCTGCTGACTGTCACTCACGAGCTTTTCCATATCTGCCAGAACCGCTATCATACGAAATTCTGGACGGATTCCGACCGCTTTGACGAGATGACGGCGGTGGTGCTGGAGACGGATGCCCTTGCCTGGTATAAGGAAAACGGGGAGATCACCACAACCCCTGAGGGCACCCCTGCCAATTATTGGGGACTCTTCACGCTGCCCATTGATTCCCATGATGCGGGATCAGATGTTCTCCAGCACCAGGGTTATACCCTTTCCCATTTTGTGTTTTATCTGCGAAAGCTGTTCGGGAAGAATGTGTCCGCCGGGCAGATCATGAACACCAGGAGCTATTTCAAAAAGCCGAATACCAGCGGGCCCTTAAGAAATGCCTTTGGGTCCGGAAGCAGCTTCTCTGCGTCCGGTTCGGTCGCTGCGCTGGCTGATGCCGCCTCCTTCAATGCCGGGGATATGCCCGTTCTTGCCTTTGACAATGCCTGGAAGGCCTTCTGCCTGGAAAACCGGTATAAGGCGGCAGAGACTTATTATGTGGACTATAACGCCTCCGCCTATCCGCTGCTGGATCAGGTAAAGCTTAAGAAAAATGAGGGCGTGCATGTTTCTTTGGGCTCAAAGGGAGAATTCACCATGGGCATCCGTGGTCTTAAGCTCTATGAGCGCAAGGCGATCCCGCTGCTCGCAAAAGCAGATCAGGGGGTGGCGGAAGGTCATCCGGAGGCGGAATTTGTTTCCGCTGAGCCCGGGGTAAAGGCCGTATCCGGCGGGTTTTACATGCCTGCGCCGAAGGGCGAGATCGATGTGGAAGGGATGAGCAGAAAGGTGCTGGAGGTCTACGGCGCGGGCAAACAGAGCCGGGACGGACTGGGCTATACGGTGTATTCCATGGATTCGCCCAAAGCCCCTTCTCTTTCCGTGAAAAACGAAGCATTGGTAGTAAAGCTGCCGGACCCCGAGGGACTGCAGAAGGCAGGAGTCGTGGACGGGCTCAGGCTGACGATCGAAGCCGGGAATAAGAAAACGGAAAAGCTTCTGGACAGATCCTTCTTCGGAAAGGAACTGAACATCACCCTTTCTGCCGTTACGGAGGCAAAGCCCGGAGATAAGTTTGATTTATCCGTAACGCTCGAGGAATATGTGCAAAGCACAACAGGAGAAAAATGCTATGGACTGCCCTCTGAGAAGGCCTCTCTGAATGCAGAGCTGCCGGAGGAGGAGCCGGAAGAGGAAGAGGACGAAGAGGAGACGCAGGAGGAAGGCGGCGGATCTGCGCAGGAATACAGCGCAAGGGATTTTGTCAGCGAATATCCGGTCACCTTCCGGATGATCCCCGAATATCTCATTAAGATAGATCCCGATATTGCGATCAAAAATGATTATTTCGCCCGCTTCTTTACCAGTCTGATGAATAAGCACATGGACAAAAAGAAATTCTATGTGGATAAGGACGGGGTTTTCGGGCTGGAGCTTGGGCCGGTCAGTGATACGATCACCTTCCCCACCGGAGGCTATTCCGGCCCCTGGAACCAGGACGAATCCGATCTTGGCACGGCAGGGGACGGCTATGTGCTGATCGAATTCCATCTTTCCTTAAAGGGCCATATCGAGGGCTATGACTACGACGATTATGAGATCAACTGGGGGGAAGCCGTGGTCGATACGGGCTACTGCAGCTTCAGGCAGAAATATCATTACCTGACCCTGATGAATGATAAATGGGATGTGTGGAACACCTGGGATCTTTCCCTTAATGCAGAAAACATCAAAGGAAAGGGCAGGATCGAAGCCAGAAGCGGCACAGACATCCCCGGGGCACAGAGCGATGATGAAAACAAGCATCTGAGGCTCAGGCTGAATCTCTCGGGCAGCGGCCCCACCACCTGCCATGAAATACAGGATGTGGTGGACAATTCCGTATGGGAGGATGCGGAGCATGACTGGGACACACACGGCACGGAGATCACCATGGGCTTTTCCTTTATCAGCGAGGAGCGGGTTCAGGACTAAGGAAACGCTAAATCAGAACAGGCAGAATATCTTAAGCCTTCTCGGGTAACGATCTGCCAGGGCCATGTACTCCGGCGCAGCCGGAGTACATGACTTTGCCTCATTGCTTTTTCCTTATTTCGGTAAAGTGATAATACGCATGCACGAGACTCCTGTAGCCAAGCTCCTTCAGCTTTTTGTAGCTTACCCTGTAGCGTTTCTTTTTTCGTGAGCCCGATATTACATACCGGACGGCATCCTGAATATAAAGATCCAGCTCATGCAAAGAAGATGTGTCTGAGATGACAGGGAAGATCCATCTTGTCCAGGTAAAATCATGTGTGTTCAAGGTTCCAAAAAACATTTTTTGGTAAAACCCGATCATTTTCCTGCCGGCTTCCTCATCAGAAAAGCCCCTTCTGCGTTTATCGCGGATCAGCTTGTTTGCATGGAGCCGCACCTTTCGCTTCAGCTTTTTCTTTGCATGATCGGAAATATCCATTTTTCCGTCCTTCAGCTTGCAGCCAAGGATCTCGACTTCTCCGCCGGGCTCGATCAAATACGTTTTTTCATGATTGACAGAGAGCTTCTTTTCAGCAAGAAGCTGTCTGAAATAGTTAAGATGCTCCTCAGCCTCGTCACGGGTATTCGCAAAGATGATAATATCGTCTGAATACCGGCAGTAGAGTGGGACACGTCCCTCGAAATGCGCATCCATCTCCATCAGATACACATTCATGAAATGATTGGAAACAGGCACTCCGGCCATTCCGCCGGGCTCACAGGAGACGACCCGGCCGTCTTTTTCTACACATTCGCGGCGCAAAAGCAAAAATTCCAAAAGCGCATAGAAGGACGGGTCGTCCTTCCATATCTTCTTCAGCGCGGGCAGGATCAGCTCCGGGACGATCGAGCCGACATAATTGGAGATATCTGCTTTTATGATATAATATTTACTGATATCCGCATCGCTTTTAAGCTTCAGAAGAAAATCCCTTCCACTTTTTGCGGTGCGGAAGGAATAGAGACCGTCGGAGTAAATATGATCAAAGCTGCGCAGAGCAAAAGTGATCAGACTCATAAGGTATTTTGTTTTGTCGTACCAGGTATAAATATCTCTTTTTCGACCGGAAAAATCCTTTGGAACACGAAAATGATCAGGAGGCGACA
>CAMOOZ010000129.1 GCA_946621895.1 uncultured Lachnospiraceae bacterium
CAAGCGCGAAGGAGATCCCGAAGCGGATTTCTTCAACTGCACTGCCTTCGGCAAACAGGCGGAATTCTGTGAGAAATATCTCCATAAGGGCACCAAGGTGGTCGTGGAGGGACGGATCCAGAACGACAATTATACGAATAGGGACGGCAATCAGGTCTATAGCGTGCAGGTGATCACGGAGTCCATCGAATTCGCGGAGAGCAAAAGAGCCGCGGAGGCCTCCGGCCAGGGCTTCGGCGGAGCCCCTGCGGGGTACGATGCCCCCAGAGGCGCGGCTCCTGCCGGAGGAGCTGCGGGCGACTTCATCAATATTCCTGAGGGCATTGAAGAGGATCTGCCGTTCAATTAAAATCACAAGGAGATATTGCAATGGCATACGACAGGAATGACGGGTCTTCAAGGCCCATGGGAAGAAAGAATAATATCCCCAGAAGAACAAAGGTATGCGTGTTCTGCGGCAAGGACAATGTGATCGAATATAAGGACACGAACAAGCTGCGGAAGTATGTGTCCGAAATGGGCAAGATCCTGCCCCGCCGGATCACGGGGACCTGCGCGAAGCACCAGCGGGAGCTGACCACGGCGATCAAGCGGGCGAGACATCTGGCCCTTCTGCCGTACACGGAGGTCTGAGACCTCACCGGTCTGGCATTGATGTCTGAGCGTTTCCGGGCCGGATGAAATGAATGAATGATGCGCCGGAGTCTGGGGAGGAATAACCCCTCTCCGGCGCATGTGCGTGATAAAGCCGGAGAGCGTGCGCCGTGCTTGCACGAGTGCACATTCGACGGCAAACGGTCATCGAACGGCGAAGCCGTGAGATGCGTGATAAAGCCGGAGAGCGTGCGCCGTGCCTGCACGGGCGCACATTCGATGGCGAACAGGCGAGGACGATCTATTGCGCGACCGCATACGGCTGAAGGGCAGGCTGAAAAATTACCTGACCTTCGAACTCTATCTCGGCGTTCTGCTGATCCTGGTAAATATAGCGCTGATCTTTGTGGATCGCTCCGCAGCGGCCCTGCTTGCGATCTTTACGCTGTTTTACTGGGCTGTTTCCCTGGCTTTTTATATCCACAGCAGAGGGATCTATATCGGTGAGCTGATCAGCTTTGCCACACAGTACGGGCAGATCCAGAAGGAGCTTCTGCGTGATCTGAATATTCCCTATGCCCTGCTGGATGCCACCGGTCATATCGTCTGGATGAATCTGGCCTTTGAGGAGGCTGCCCATAAGAGCAAAGGGTATGATAAATCCGTGCAGACGATCTTTCCGGAGATCTCAAGAGAACGCCTCCCCACGCCGAACGACATGGAGGATAAGGAGATCCAGATCTCTACGGAGGACAGGGATTTTACCGCAAGGCTGCAGCTGGTGGCCCTTTCGGACATGATGGACGGCAGCGAGCTCTTTGCGCAGGCGGGAGAATATATCTATCTGATCGCCATGTATCTTTATGATGTCACGGCGCTGAATCTTGCCTTAAAGGAGCTGGACAGCCAGTCCCTGGCCGTCGGCCTGATCTATCAGGATAACTATGAGGAGGCCATGGAGGGAGTGGAGGATGTCCGGCGTTCGCTCCTCTCCGCGCTGGTGGACAGAGAGATCAGCCAGTATATCGCCGCCAGGGACGGCATCTGCAAAAAGCTGGAGAAGGATAAATTCCTTGTGATCATGCGCAAGGAGGCCGTGGAAAGCCTGCGGGAGGATAAATTCGACATCCTGGATAAGGTGAAAACGGTCAACATCGGAAACGAAATGGCCGTGACGGTGACCTTCGGCGTAGGTCTGGGCGGCCTGACCTATGCCCAGAACTATGAGTTTGCGCGGAATTCCATTGATCTTGGCCTGGGCAGGGGCGGAGACCAGGCTGTCGTGAAGACTCCGGATTCCACCGTGTTCTATGGCGGAAAATCCAAGCAGGTGGAGAAGAATACACGGGTGAAGGCGCGGGTGAAGGCGCATGCCCTGCAGGAGATCATCGAGGGCCGCGACCAGGTCTTCATCATGGGACACAAACGCGGGGATGTGGACTGCTTCGGCTCCTCCGTGGGCGTCTGGCGGATCGCCACCGCGCTGGACAGAGAAGCCCATATCGTGCTGAATGAAAACACGACCTCCGTGGGCCAGCTGGTGTCCCTCTTTAAAAATAATCCCAATTATGCCGAGGATATGATCCTGAGCAACCAGGAGGCGCTGGATATGGTGGGCGGCAACGCTGCCCTCGTGGTCGTGGATGTGAATAAGCCCAGCATCACGGAATGTCCGGAGCTGCTGCACAGGGCGAAGTCCATCGTGGTGATCGATCACCACCGTCAGGGGACGGAAACGATCGAAAACTCAACGCTTTCCTATGTGGAGCCCTATGCCTCCTCGGCCTGTGAAATGGTGGCGGAGATCCTGCAGTACATCACGGGCTCCATCCGGATGCGCACCGAGGAAGCGGACACGATGTTCTCCGGGATCATGATCGATACGAACAATTTCGTGACCAAGGCCGGGGTGCGTACCTTTGAGGCTGCGGCGTTCCTGCGGCGGATGGGCGCTGATGTGGCCAGAGTCAGGAAGCTTTTCCGGGAGGATGCGGCCGCCTACAAGGCCAGGGCAGACGCGGTGTCCCAGGCGGAGATCTACAGGGGCGTCTATGCGATCAGCACCTGCAATGTGGAGGATGTAAAGGAAAATGCCACGGTGGTGGGCGCGCAGGCCGCAAACGAGCTGCTGAACATCCGCGGGATCAAGGCCAGCTTTGTGCTGACGGATTACCAGAATATCATTTATATCTCCGCCCGCTCCATTGACGAGGTGAATGTGCAGGTGATCATGGAGAGACTGGGCGGGGGAGGACATATGAATATCGCCGCCACCCAGCTTTCCGAGACGACGCTGGTAGAGGCGATCCACTCGCTGAAGGGAGTCATCGACCGGATGATCGAAGAGGGAGAGATCTGAAAAGCAAATGTGCTGCGTGCCGGGGGCACGCGTCCGGCACCGCCGGCTTTAGCCGGCGCGGTGGATGAAGCGGAGCCGGACTTTTCTTTTTCAGAAGAAAAAAACAGCGACTTCGCGTGTTTTTCCCTCAGATAAAAGGAGGAAGATATGAAGGTAATACTCCAGGAGAATGTAAAATCGGTCGGGAAGGCCGGAGAGGTCGTGAATGTTTCCGACGGGTATGCCAGAAACTTTCTGCTGCCGAAGGGGCTTGCGGTCCAGGCGGACAAGAAGGCGATGGATGCCTTAACCCAGAAGAATGAGAAGCTGAAGCGGGACGAGGAAAAGAGGCTCGCTGCGGCGAAGGAGCTGGCGAAGCAGCTGGAGGATAAGGGGATCACCGTGGCCATGCGGGCCGGAGCCGGCGGAAAGGCCTTTGGCTCTGTCTCCGGAAAGGAGATCGCCCAGGCCGCGAAGGATCAGTATGATCTGGAGATCGATCGGAAAAAGATCCTCCTGAATGAGCCGATCAAGAGCTTCGGCGAGTTTGAGGTGCCGCTGCGGCTTCATCCCGAGGTGCTGGCAAACCTGAAGGTGCAGGTGGTGGAGCTGTAGTGGAAGAAGAGGTCATCAAAAGAGTCATGCCCCATAGCCCCGATGCGGAAAAAGCCGTGATCGGGGCAATGCTTATGGATGAGGGTGCGATCCGCGTCGCCTCGGAGCTTCTTGCGCAGGAGGATTTCTACCGGAAGGCGCTGGGCTATCTCTTTGCCGCGATGAAGGATCTTTCGGACCGGGGCCTTTCCTCCGATCCCACCACGGTGCTCGAACGGGCGCGCGAGCTGAACGCGCCCCCTGAGGCGTCAAGCCAGGACCTGCTCCGTGAGATCCTGGATCAGCCTGCTTATTCCGCCAATATCCGCCAGTATGCGGGGATCGTCCGGGAAAAGGCGATCCTGCGCAGCCTGATCCGGGAGAC
>CAMOOZ010000130.1 GCA_946621895.1 uncultured Lachnospiraceae bacterium
GATGGCGATGCAGAGATCATACTGCTTTCCCTCCTCCAACAGGGCCTTGATCGTGTCCGTGACCATGCCGCTTCTGCCATAGGAGCCGTCATCCGTGGTCACATACAGGTTCCCCGCCCCCTCGCGCATCTCCTTTTCGAGGATCAGGATATCCTTCGTCTTTGCGCCCACGATGATATCCGCGAAAACACCCTTCTCCCGCAGCCATTTCACCTGGGGATAAACGGGAGCCGTCCCCACACCGCCGGCGACGAACAGGATCTTCTTTTCCTTCAGCTCGGCGGCGGACATCCCCGTAAGCTCGGAGGGCTTCCCGAGCGGCCCGACCACATCCAGATAGGCATCCCCGGCCTTCAGCCCGGCCATGCGCTTCGTGGACCTGCCGACGATCTGAAAAACGATGGTGATCGTTCCCTTTTCCCTGTCATAATCACAGATCGTCAGGGGGATCCGCTCGCCGTCCTCCTTGTCCCTGACGATCAGAAACTGCCCGGGCAGGCAGGATTCCGCGAGCCTTTTCGCCTCCACCACCTGCAGGACAATGGTATCATTCAGCTTTCTGTCTTCCAGAATACGAAACATCAGGTACTCCTTCCCCGGCATTGGGCCGGTCTGCTTTATCGCTTCAGCGTTTTTCCTTCGGCTCAAGGCCTTCGATCATGAAGGTCCCGGCCCGCTCATAATAGGCCTTGTACACTGTCCCCTCCTCGAGGCTCACCGCATAAATATCGCCCGTTTTGTTATTCTCCCCCGCCAGATTCTGGAAATATTCATAGATCAGATAAAAATCTCCGTAATCCTCCACGGGAATGCAGTAGAACATCTTATAAGTGTATATCCCGGTAAAGTCCGCCGCAAGTCCCTCCGGATTCAGCATCCTGCCCTGGAAGATCTGATATTCCACCACCCGCTGCACCGCGTCGGAGACGCTGACCGGGCTTTTGATCTTCAGCGTATACTCCCTCTCCGTGATCTCCCCCGGCACATGCTCCGCGTCATAGGAGATGAATTTCATCACCGTATTGCCCAGCGGCATCGGGATCGGACCCACATATTTCGTGCTCTTTTCCGTCGGGTCCTTGCCATCCGTTGTATAATAGACAGTTCTCCCCTCCTGCTCCTTCACGGTGATGAAGGTTGCATGGTCATAGGAGCCGCTGTAACAGTCCACCTCGGGCGCAGTGCTTAAGACCTGCGGGATATCCACATGGAAGGATGCCTGCGCAATGCCGCTCCAGGCGCCATAGGCATTCACGAATCTCGCTTTGATCTCATAATCCCCTGATCCCAGAAAGATCGGGGTAAAGTATTCCGATGAGAGCATCGTCGGATCCGAGCCGTCCATCGTATAATAGATATTCCCGATGCCGTCATCGGAAAGCTTCAGCGCCAGCTCCGTGTCATAGGAGCCGCCCGGCGTGGAAAACACGGGATCCGGAGCCAGATATTCCGGAAACAGGGCTGCCACCGCCTCCGGCGCGTCCTTTAACAGCGCAGCCGCCCCCTCGTAATCCTGATGATCCACAAAAAGCCGCACGAGCCTTTCATAAGCCCGCCCCGCAAGCTCCTGATCCTCCTCCTGAAAGGCCATCGCCTCCAGCATGCTTCTGGCGGCGGCTTCGTTTCCCATCGCAAGATAATCCTCGATCTTCAGAAAGGGAATATCCTTATCCTGCGGGGAAAGCGCAAGCGCCCTGTCCAGATGCTCGATGGCGGCGTTGTAATCGCCCTCCTGTTCCTTTCTGCCGGCCTCCTCCAGCTGAAATTCCCGGGAATTGATCCGGCGGTTGTACTGGTTAAAGAAAAACGCCAGAATGATCACGACGATCAAAAGGCCCAGCAGCACCAGCGCCGCCGGATGCGGATCCAGCAGCCTGTCCTTTAAGGTCCTTTTTTTCCCGGGCTCTTCCGGCTTTTCTTCCGGCCCCACATCCAGCGCAGGATCATATTCCGCCACCAGCATGATCTCATGCCCGCAATGCTCGCAGTATAACTGATCGTCCCCCATGGGGGCTCCACAGGCCGGACAGATCATGAAATCCCCGTTTTCCCCTTCTGCAGCAATGCCGCTTCCAGACAGTTTTTCATCAGCATCGCAATGGTCATCGGGCCCACGCCCCCCGGCACCGGGGTGATCGCGCTGCATTTTTCGGCGACCGCGGCAAAATCCACATCCCCGCAGAGCTTCCCCTCCGGATTTCTGTGGATCCCCACATCAATGACCACCGCGCCCTCTTTGACATATTCGGCGGTGATATATTTCGGCTTTCCCATGGCGGCCACAAGGATATCCGCCCTTCCTGTCACCGTTTTCAGCTCCGCGGTATGGGAGTGGCACACCGTGACCGTGCCATTGGCCTCCAGCAGCAGCCTGGCCATCGGCTTTCCCACGATGTTGCTCCTGCCCACGACCACGCATTCCTTTCCGTCCACGCTGATCCCGCTGCGGGAAAGCAGTTCCATGATCCCCGCCGGTGTGCAGGATACCAGCCCGCCCCCGCCCACCCGGTTAATGCCCACATTCATCGGATGAAAGCCGTCCACATCCTTTAAAGGATCGATGGCGCGGACCACGGCGCCCGCATCGATATGGGCAGGCAGCGGCATCTGGACCAAAATTCCGCTGATCCCCGGATCATTGTTCCAGGAATCGATCTGGTTTAACACCTCCCGCATGGAAACAGTATCGGGAAACTCCTTTCTGATCGAAGCGATCCCGGTCCTCGCGCAGGCCTTTTCCTTGTTTTTCACATAGACCCGGGATGCGGGATCCTCACCCACGAGCATCACGGCAAGACATGGGGAGATCCCCTCTCCCTTCAGCCGCCCGGCCCGGATCTCACATTCCTCCAGGACCAGAGCGGAAATCGCTTTTCCGTCGATTAATTTCATTTATTCTCCTCTGAATCTGTCGAAAACAGCAGCAAAAATACCAATGCGCGCCCGTGGGCTGAAGCTCCGCCCGGGGTACGGCAAAACTCACTGCTTTCGCATCTCTTCGAGCCCCTGCCTGTTCATCAGGATCTTTCTGGGCTTCGTGCCTTCCTCTTCGCCCACGACGCCGGACTCCGCCAGCTGATCCATCAGCCTTGCCGCACGGTTAAAGCCGATCTTAAAATAGCGCTGCAGCATCCCGATGGAGGCCTTCTCCTTATCAATGATCAGCGCGGCGGCATCGTAAAAGAATTCGTCCTTGCCGTCGGCCTTCTCCTGCCCGCCTCCGGCGCCCTCTGATGACGCGGACTGCACGCTCTCCTCGATCCTTGCGGCGGCGGCGCGGTCATAGGTATCCCCGCCGGAGCGTTCCTTCAGGAAGTCGATGACCTTCGTGATCTCATCATCCGAGACAAACCCGCCCTGGATCCTTTCCGGCCTGGATTTGCCCTGCGGGAAATAAAGCATATCTCCCTTTCCCAGAAGCTTTTCCGCGCCGTTCATATCCAGGATCGTCCTGGAATCCACCCCGGAGGACACGGCGAAGGCGATGCGCGAAGGCATGTTCGCCTTGATCAGGCCCGTGATCACATCCACGCTCGGCCGCTGCGTCGCGATGATCAGATGGATCCCCGCGGCTCTGGCTAACTGCGTGATCCTGCAGATGGACTCCTCCACCTCCTTCGAGGCCACCATCATCAGATCCGCCAGCTCATCCACGATGATCACGATCTGCGGCAGATGCTCCCCGGTGCGCTCGTTATAGCTCTTTAAATCCCTTGCGCCGGTGTCCGCAAATTTTTTGTAGCGCTCGGTCATTTCGGAAACGCCCCACTGCAGCGCCCCGGCGGCCTTTTTCGGATCCGTCACGACGGGAAGCAGCAGATGGGGGATGCCGTTATAAATGCTCAGCTCCACCACCTTCGGATCCACCAGGATCAGCTTCACATCCTCCGGAGAGGATTTATAGATCAGGCTCATGATGATCGTGTTGATGCAGACGGATTTTCCGGAGCCCGTGGAGCCCGCGATCAGCATATGGGGCATTTTCGCGATATCCCCGATGACCACCTGTCCGGCGATATCCTTCCCCACGGCAAAGCTCAGATTGGACTTCGACTCCTGAAATTCCGGGGATTCCAAAAGCTCTCTCAGGGAAACGGCCATGTTTTCCTTATTCGGCACCTCGATCCCCACCGCGGCCTTCCCCGGGATCGGCGCTTCGATCCGGATATCCGTGGCCGCAAGGTTCAGTTTTATATCATCCGAAAGCCCCACGATCCGGCTGACCTTCACGCCCACCTCGGGCTGCAGCTCAAACCGGGTCACGCTGGGGCCCTGGCTGATCTCCGTGACCTGGACCTTCACGCCGAAATTGGCCAGCGTGTCCTCCAGTTTTTTCGCCGTCTCCGCAAGCGCCGCCCGGGAATCCCCCGAGGTTTTCTTCGGCAGGGAAAGAAACTCGGTGGAGGGCTTCTGGTACGGCGGCACGGCCTTCACATAGATCTTTTCCTTCTCCTCGGGTGAAGCGGCTTCTGCGTCCTGATCGGCGGCAGGCGCTTCGGTGCCCTGAAGGGCTGAGGATTTTTCTGCGTCCCCTATGTCAGCGGGCGCTTCAAATCCCTGTCCGGCCGCGAAGCCTTCCGCGTCCTGCCCGGCAGCAGGCGCTTCGGTGCCATGTCCGGTTGCGGGCGTTTCAAATCCCTGTCCGGCGGTGAAGCCTTCTGCGTCCTGACCGGCCGCTGGCGTTTCGATACCATAACCGGCGGCAAATCCTTCCACGTCCTGACCGGCCGCGGGTTCTTCGGCGTCCTGCGCAGGCGCTTTCGGCTCGTCGAAGGGGAAGATCCCCTCATCCTCGGCAAACAATCCCCCGATCAGCGGTTCGGCCGATTCCCGCCTTTCTTCAGTCC
>CAMOOZ010000131.1 GCA_946621895.1 uncultured Lachnospiraceae bacterium
ATTCTGGATTATTCCGAAATATACCGGGATTCTCTGGCGGAAAACATTGAGGATTACATGCTTTCCTCCATTATTTTTGATGTTTCCGCGCAGCTGATGCCGTTAATGCTTCCGGCCCGCGAGCTGATCCTGGATGTGGACCCCCGCTGCCCCCGGGTGATGCGCTCGGACAGCGTTAAGCTGAAAAAGATCCTGCACCATGTGCTCGAGAATTCCCTGAAATACACGCCGGAGGGCGGGGTATATGCGCAGCTTTCCACGGAGAAAATGGATTACGGGGCAAACCTCTGCATTGAGGTGGAGGACACCGGGACGGGTATGGATGAAAACGAGGCGGAGAGATCCCGGGAAGGCTTCTATCAGGGGGACTCCTCCCGGATCAGGCAGGGAGGGGGACTTGGACTCGGGCTTTCCATCGTGCATGGCTTTGTGGCGGCGATGGGCGGATTTATGACGATAAACAGCCGCCCTGGCGAGGGCACAACAGTCCGGATCACTTTGCCGCAGCAGGTGGCGGATGAGGAAAACTGTATCGCGCTTTCCGGGAAGGAGAGATTGAATCTCGGGGCCTATGTGCGCTTTGAAAAATTTAAAAGCCCGGATGTCCGGGAATATTACGGCAGACTGATGAGCAGGGCTGTTTCCGGCATGGAGATCACGATACACCGGGCGGAAAGCTTCGAGGAATTAAAGCGGCTTTGTGAGAGCACGGTCCTTTCCCATCTGCTGACCGGCAGAGAGGAATATGAGGAAAACAGGGACTTTATGGAGGCCCTTACGGAGAAAACGATCGTGGTCATCGCGGCCGGGGAGGATTTTGTGCCCGGGGAGTCCTCCCGCTGCATACGCATGCCAAAGCCTGTCACCACCTTCTCCATTGCGGAGATCCTGAATATGAAGCCGGGACTCGGGCAGCAGGAAAGGACGAGGCTGCGGCTTGAGGGCGTCCGCGCGCTGGTGGTGGACGATGAGGCCATGAATCTTTCCGTGGCGAAGGGGATTTTTGAACGCTACGGAATGCTGGTCGATGGGGCGCTCTCCGGTTATGAGGCGATCGAGCGCACGGCCGGAAGGGACTATGACATTGTTTTTATGGATCACATGATGCCGGGGATGGACGGCATTGAAACGGCAAAGCGGATATGGAAGCAGAGCGATGAAAAAGGGAGGCGCCCGGCCATGGTGGCGCTGACGGCCAATGCGGTGAGCACGGCAAAGGAAATGTTTCTCTCGGAGGGATTTGACGGATTTCTGATGAAGCCCATTGAGACCGGTGAGCTGGAAAGGATCCTGAAGCGGGTGCTGCCCGGGGAGAAGCTCCGTTATGAGGTGATCCCGGCCGCGCCCGGGAAGAAGGCTGAGGAGGAAAGGCAGGCTTCGGAGCCCCCGGTTTCGCATGAAGGGAAGGACGCGGACACTTTGCCTTCGCCCGAAGAAGCGGCCCCCGGATCAGAGATTGATTTCGCGCAGGGCTTAGCCTACTGCCAGGACGATCAGGACCTGTACGCCTCTGTCCTGACGCAATACGCGGACGACTATGCGGAAAAGACCGCAAAGCTTGAGCAGTCCTTTCAGACAGGGGATCTGAAAAGCTACGAAATCTATGTGCACGGGCTGAAGAGCACATCGAAAATGATCGGGGCGACGGCGCTTTCCGAGCGGGCAAGGCAGCTGGAGATAACGGCGTCACAGGGAATAGCCGTGCCGGAAGGGGCGCACAGGGAATTGATGGAGCAGTACCGCCTGATCACAGAGATCATTTTAAGGGAAAAAACACAGACGGCTGAGCATGAAGACGCTGACGCGGCGGACGGCATATTTGAAATGCGGGCGGATGAAGACGGTATATTTGAATTCGAGGCGATCCTGACCACTGATGAAAACACCAACGGAGATTAACCGATGAAGATGATCAAAAGAATCCTGAGCTTCATACAGGATCCGGAGCAGGATTTTGAGGAACGGCTGTTTGTGCTGCTCCCGCTGCTCTCCGAGATCGCGCTGCTCATTGTGTTTCTGGGAGATATCCTTACGGGAGAGCATATTCTGGAGATCATCACGATCGGCGGAACGCTGCTGCTCAATCCGTTTATCGTGTATATCTGTCTGAAATGGCATAAGGTCGGCATCGGCAGCAGGCTGATCTCGATTTTGGTGGTGTTTATCATTATGCCCGTGGTTTTCTTTTTCGGCGGAGGACCGGACGGGGGAGGCATCCTGTGGTTCACCTACTGCGCCATTTATGTGGGGCTGCTCGTCCGGGGGCGGATGCGGATCGTCATGCTCGTTACCCTTTTTGCAATCGCCGCCGCGGACTATGCCATTGCCTGGTATTATCCCCAGCTTGTTTACGGGCATGAAAAGGGCATGTACTATATTGATTCTTTGCTTTCCGTGTTTGCCGTGGGGATATTTGCCTTCTTCATGGTCTGGTTTCAGACCGGTCTTTATCGGGCGGAGAGCAAAAGGGCGATGCAGGAGGCGAAAAGGGCGGAGCAGATGAACGCCTCGCAGAATGCCTTCTTTGCCAATATGAGCCATGAGATCCGCACGCCGATCAACACGATTCTGGGCTTAAATGAAATGATCCTGCGGGAAGATGTGTCCGGGGAGGTGCGGGAGGACGCCGAAAGCATACAGGGCTCGGGCAAGCTCCTGCTCACGCTGATCAACGATATCCTTGATCTCTCCAGGCTTCAGTCCGGGCAGATGAAGCTGGTGGAGGCCGAATATCAGACGGGGAATATGATCAAAGAGATCGTGGCCATGCTTGCGCCGAAGGCAAAGGAGAAGGCGCTCGAATTTGCCGTCAATATCGCGCCGGATGTGCCCTCCGCGCTTTACGGGGATGAAATACGCATCCGCCAGATTCTGATCAATGTCCTGAACAACGCGATCAAGTATACGGATCAGGGCACGGTAAGCTTTACCGTCCAGGCAGGAAAAAGGGAAGGGGACAGGGTTTCCATGCTCTTCACCATTTCCGACACGGGCATCGGGATCAAAAAGGAGGATATGCCCTATCTGTTTTCCGCCTTTAAGCGGGCGGATGAGGACCGTGTTCACCATATAGAGGGCACCGGGCTGGGGCTTTCCATTGTAAAGCAGCTTGTTGATATAATGGCCGGAAGGATCACGGTGGACAGTGTTTACACAAAGGGCTCTGTTTTCGTGGTGGAGATCCCCCAGCGGATCCTTGACGAGAGAAGCATTGAGGAAAGCGGATCGGGTCTGCGGACCGGCGCCGGCTTAAGCTCACCCGGCAGGGGCCGCTTTGAGGCGCCGAAGGCCAGGATCCTGATCGTGGATGATAACGCGGCAAACCTTCTGGTGGAGCGAAAGCTTCTGCAAAGGACAAAGGTGATCACAGACGAAGCGAAAAGCGGCAGGGAAGCCCTGGGGAAAACCCTGGAGACAGCCTATCAGGTCATCCTGATGGACCATCTGATGCCGGGAATGGACGGGATCGAATGCGCCGGGGAGATCAGGCGCCAGAAGGGCGGATTGTCCAGGGAGGCGAAGATCGTTGCCCTGACGGCCAATGCGGGAGAGGAGCATAAAAAGCTCTTTGCGGCAGCAGGGTTTGACGGATATCTTACAAAACCGATCAGCGGGGAGGAGCTGGAAAGGGAGGTGCAGCGTCTTCTTCCCCGGGAGCTGATTTCCGTCCAGCGGGATGAGGAGAGCGTTCTCGACAGCACGGTGAAGTGGATGCAGAGCAATGAGCGCAAATCGAGGGTGATGATCACCACGGAAAGCGTGGCGGATCTTCCGGAGGAGCTTGTCCGGAAATATGAGATCGGCCTGATCAGGCACGGCATCCGCACCGGCCGGGGAGCGTTCAAGGATGGGCGGGGGATCGACGCGAGGGGCCTGCTGGAATATATGGAAAAGGACGGGCAGACCGTGGAAACCGTGCCCGCCGGCGTGGAGGAATATGAGCGGTTTTTTGCGGAAATGCTGCAGCGGGCGGAAACCGTCATCCACATTGCGGTTTCGGGATCTGTGGCCCACAGCGGATATCCTGCCGCCGTGGAGGCTGCGAGATCCTTTGACAATGTATATGTTGTGGACTCGGGACATCTTTCCAGCGGCCAGGGCCTCCTTGCCATCGAGGCCGCGGAAATGGCGAAAAAGGACCTTTCACCGGAAGAGATACAGGGGGAGCTTTCCCTTCTGAGCCCGAAGATCCATACCCGCTTTGTGGTGGATAATCTGG
Organism: uncultured Lachnospiraceae bacterium; assembly: GCA_946621895.1. Next base: position 4,220 of record CAMOOZ010000131.1, read on the forward strand.
AATATCTGGCAAGGGCCGGCCAGGTGAAGCCGATATACGCCAGATTCTTAAATTCCCTGATGGCGCATCCCGTGCTGACCATGAAAAGGGGAAAGCTGAAGCTCTCAGGTCTTTATTTCGGTGCCGGGGAATATGCGCAGGAAGCCTATATCGCCGGCGAAGCGCGGAAAATGAAGGACGCGGACAGGGAAGTGCTCTTTATCACCTACGCCGGGATGGACCACGAAGAGGTTTTAAGGATCAGGGACCTGGTAAACAAAAAGGTACAGTTTGCGCATGTCCGGCTGGTGCAGGCATCGCCCGCCATCTCCGCAAACTGCGGCCCGAAAACCATCGGGCTCATCTACAGGAGAAACTGACGGGCAGAAGGCAATATGCTGTAAAGGTGCTTTTATCGCGCGGAAACGGACCTGAAAGCAGTCCGAAGGAACATATCATTAGCGAGCGCAGCCCCTGGTTGACAAACATCCACGGAAAGTCTATGCTTTTTTCATGCTGAGATTTATCCTTGCGCTGACCTTCTTAATTCTATTTCTTGTGATCTCCCAGATCATTCGCTTTTTTCTTTTCCTTTATGAAAAAATCTGGAGCTATCCGGAGTCAAAATACCGGAAGGATCTGATCTCCCTGAGGATCGTCCAGTGGGCCTTTAAGGTCGTGCTGTTCATTTCCGGCGTGAAGCTTAAGGTGATCGGGGAGGAGAATGTTTCCAAAGAAAGGCCGATGCTCTATATCGGGAATCACCGCAGCGATTTCGACATCATCATTTCCTATGCGCGGACCCCGGTGCTTTGCGGATATGTGGCGAAAAAGGAGATCGAGAAGGTTCCCCTGCTGAGGGCCTGGATGCGTGATCTTTACTGCCTTTTTCTGGACAGAAAGGATCCCCGCCAGGGAATGCAGACGATCCTTGCCGCCATTGATCGGGTGAAAAAGGGGATCTCCATCGCAATTTATCCCGAGGGCACAAGATATGACAAGGGTGTGGATAAGCTGGAGAACAGGGATGAGCCGATGCTGCCCTTTCATGAGGGCTCCTTTAAGATCGCCCAGAAGACAGGGTGTCTCATCCAGCCGATGGTGATCCTGCATTCCGAGGAGGTCTTTGAGAAACAGAAACCGAAGATAAGGCCGGCGCAGGTGACGCTGATCTACGATAAGCCCATTGATGTGAGAGCGCTTTCCGCGGAAGAGCAGAAGGG
>CAMOOZ010000132.1 GCA_946621895.1 uncultured Lachnospiraceae bacterium
TATCGTGGTGATCCTGACGCTGGTGTATATCCAGCTTAAGCCCTACCCGATGGACTATGTGGACGGACAGCTTCTGGTGGATCCGCAGAAAATGATGAACGATACCTTCAAGGCCTGCGGGGCGTTTCTGGGCATCCTGATCGGCAGCTACATCGAAAGGCATTACCTGCATTATGAGATTCCCACCGGTTCTGCGACACTGCCGCTTCTGACCTGCACGGGTGCGGCGATCATGTTTGCCTGGAAGGAGTTTTTCGCCCCCGGCACCATTGTCGCGGCCCTTGGCGGCCACTGGGGAAACCTGATCGCCCGTATGATCATGGTCCTTTTCGCCCTGTGCGTCTGGCCGGTCATCATCAAAAAGAATGCCTGAGCTTTGCCTGCGCTCACGGAGCCGCGCCGAAGGATGGCCATTCCGGTTCCCAAGCCTTGACAATTCGTGATTTCCATGGCATAATCCATTTGTTGCAGCGGGGCAAGACCTCGCTGCAGCATACATTCGAGTCACTAGCTCAGTCGGTAGAGCACTTGACTTTTAATCAAGTTGTCGAGGGTTCGATTCCCTCGTGACTCATCTCGCGATGCGCAGCCCCGATTTTACTTTCGTAAGATAGTCGGCTGCGTTTTTTTTACCGTTGCCTTAGGAACTGGGAATAAATAACTCCTCATTGACTCAGCGCAAGCGCTTCGATATAAGGCGCTTCGCGATGCTGAATTCAATGAGTTATTGATTAACAGTTCCTTAGTACCGGAGGACAAAACGATGAAGCAGCTGTTATTTCATGTGACCAGTGAGGATCAGCTTGAGTCCTTCTTTCGCCAGATAAGTTCCGCGCTTTCGGAAAAAACCACTTCCCTTCTTTTCCATTTTTACTGCGGCAGCACGGATCAGAGCTTTATCGACCGGGTCAGGGCGAGCGTTCTTGAGCATTTCCCCGAAGCCGCTGTGATGGGCACCACCTCCAACGGAGAGATCCTGAAGGGGCATCTTACCCCGCAGGGCCTGCTGCTCGGCGTCCTGATCATGGAAGGCGCAAGGATCACCGTGCACTCCTTCCCTGAACTGAAGGGAAATGAAGAGCGGATCGGCAAGGAGGTGCTGAAGCTGATCACCGAGACTCCCGACTGCAAGGCCGTGGAGCTTCTGCTGGAGGGTCCCCCGGCAGACACCACTACCCTGCTGGGGCTCATTCAGCGCTGCCGGGAAAGCATCTGCATCTTCGGCGGCTATTCCATCGGCCATGATATCAATGCGGATAAGAAATTTCAGATCACCACGGAGGGGATCCGGGAAAACAGCCTTGCCGTGGCGCTTTATTCCGGGGCCGGGCTTCATGTAAACAGTGACTATACGCTGGGCTGGGTGCCCCTTGGTCACGCCTTCAGGATCACGAAATGCAAGGGAAATCTCCTGATGGAGATCGATGGGATGCCTGCCTATGACATCTACCGGAAATACCTGCAGATCAAGCTGGATGAGCATTCCGTGGAGAATACGACGGAATTCCCGCTGCTGGTCCGGCAGGGCAAGACGGAATTCCTGAGACATCCCAATGAATGCCTGCCGGACGGAACAATGGCGCTTTCCGGCTATGTGCGCGAGGGGATGGATGTGTACCTGACCTACGGCAACCCCACAAAGATCATTGAACAGGTGGACAGGCGCCTGGGGGCGATCCGGGAATTCGAGCCGGAGGCGATCATTCTGCACTCCTGCGCTCTCCGGAAAAGCTTCTGGCTGGATTTTGTGGACAAGGAGGTGGAGCCGTTCCAGCGGATCGCGGAAACGGGCGGCTTCTACACCGGCGGTGAGCTGCTCCGGCTGACCCATACGGGGCAGATCATGGAATTCAACCTGACGCTTGTCTCCATCGCGATGCGCGAGGGCGAAAAGAAGGGAACGGTAATGCCCGACGCGCTCGTGGATGATTCGATGCTGAGCGGCCAGGCCTCACTTTTAAAGCGGCTGGCGAATCTGGTGCAGATCACCACCAGTGAACTCGTGGACACAAATGAAAAATTCGCAAAAATGGCCATCACCGATGCCCTGACCGGACTTTACAACAGGGGGGAAATGGAAAAGAAGATCGGCGCTGCGCTGGATGCCTCGGAGATCCTGGGGCAAAGAAGCTCTCTGATCATGCTGGACATCGATCATTTCAAGGCGATCAACGATTCCTTCGGCCATGCCGCCGGTGATCATGCGCTAAAGGAGATCGCGAAGATCCTGCGGCGTTATGCCGATGAGGACATGGGAGGCGCCGCCGGACGCTGGGGCGGAGAAGAATTCTTCCTGCTGCTGCCCGGCACGGAAAGCAGCGAGGCGATGCATATTGCGGAAACGATGCGGCGTGAGATCGAGACCCATGACTTCGGAGAGGCAGGCCGGGTCACGGTCAGCATGGGAGTGCTGACCTCCAACGGCACGGAAAACCGCAGGCAGGTTTTTATCAGCGTGGACGAAGCGCTTTATCAGGCCAAGTCCAGAGGCAGAAACCAGGTAGTCATGGCCGAGCTTCAATGTTAATGACTGTTTTTCAGAAAGGAGATCAGACAAATGGCAAAATTCTATATCTGTAAAAACTGCGGGAATATCTTTGAGGTGATCAAGGACAACTGCCCCGCCGTGACCTGCTGCGGGGAAAAAATCTCCGTCCTGGAGCCCGGTGTCAGCGATGGCGCGAAGGAAAAGCATGTGCCGGTATGGAGCGTGGAAGGGAATAAACTGAGCGTGAAGGTGGGCGAAGCCGAGCATCCGATGATCGAGGCGCATTATATCGAGTGGATCGCCGCCGAGACCACAAAGGGGATCATGCGCAAAAGCTTAAATCCCGGCGATGCTCCCGCCGCGGAATTTCTGCTGACGGAGGGTGAAGAGGTAAAGGAGGTCTATGCCTACTGCAATCTTCATTCTCTGTTCAAATCCTGAAACAGCAACAACGAATATGCGAGGTTTATCATGCAGAATATTGAAACGAAAAACGCTCCCGGGGCCATCGGCCCCTATTCCCAGGCGGTTGCCTCGGGAGGCTTGATCTATACCTCCGGCCAGATCCCTATTGATCCACAGACGGGAGAAATGGTCGAGGGGGATATCTCCGCGCAGGCCGAACAGAGCTGCAAGAATATCGGCGCGATCTTGGCTTCTGTGGGCTCCGGTTTTGCGAAGGTGATCAAGACTACCTGTTTTCTTGCAAACATGGAGGATTTCGCCGCCTTTAATGAAGTCTATGCAAAATACTTCGTCTCCAGGCCCGCGAGAAGCTGCGTGGCGGTGAAAACGCTGCCGAAAAACGCGCTCTGTGAGATCGAAGCCATTGCGGAGCCCTGAGTAAAAGAAGGCTCCGGCATCGGATGCCGTTAAACAGATCCGTTCCCTGCAGGCGCAGCCGGTAATATCGGCTGCGCCTTTTCGCATTTCCGTCTATTTGCCGTTGATTTTTTTCATAAATCCCCCGTTTTTTCTCATCCGCCTTTCGAACTGATTATCATAACCGCACAGTGGTTAGCTTAAGGAGCTGCAGGAAAACAACAGGTACATAAGTTATTTTTCAACAGGTCCTGCGATAAGAATGGAGGTAAATATGAAAAAAATGATCAGCGCAAAGCAGATGAAAACAAAAGCAATGGGGATCGCCTGCGCGGCAGTCATGGTCATGACCCCCTGCACCGCACTGGCCCAGACTTCTTCCGCTCAGCAGCCTGCGATCAGCGGGCAGGAGACGGCACAGGGGCAGTTTTCCCGCGGAGGCTTCAGAGGCGGCCAGTTCCCTGCTCAGGGGAATATGAACAATTCCGGGAACACGGGCAACGCCGGGAGCTTCAGAGGTGGCGGTCAGCTCCCCGCTCAGGGCAACACGGACAATGCCGGGAACACGGGCAACGCCGGGAACTTTGGGGGAAGAGGTCAGTTCCCCGCTCAGGACAACACGGACAATGCCGGGAACATAGGCAACGCCGGGAACTTTGGGGGAAGAGGTCAGTTTCCCGCTCAGGGCAACA
>CAMOOZ010000133.1 GCA_946621895.1 uncultured Lachnospiraceae bacterium
AACATACTCTGTTATTTATAAATGTTATACACAAAATAAAGGGAAAATCCACGAAAACCGGCCTACCCCCTTCTCCTGACCACCAGCCCGAAGGTGCCGGGCCCGGCGTTCGCGGCAATGACGGGTGAGGCCTGCGTGACGATCACCTCATCAAAGCGGATCCCGCGTCTTGCCACCTCCGTGCGGATCTCGTTGATCTCCCGGTTGCCAAGCCCCACATGACCGATGAAAAGCCTTGAGCGGTCGATCCTTTCGGGGTGCTTTAAAGCCTTCCGGATATATTTTTTCCAGACCCGCTTTTTCGACCCGAAATATATCCCGGCCACGCTCATCCTGCCCTTTCTCATCTCCAGTACGGGCCGAATCATCAGCGCCTTTGTCAGGCGGGAGAACACTTTGTTCCGGATCTGACCGGAACGGACCAGGTATTCGAGATCCTCCACGATAAAGCTGATCCTGACTTCCTTTTTCAGTATATCCAGCTCCTCCAGAATCTCCTCCGTGTTTTTCCCCTCCTCCGCCATCCGGCAGGCCTCCAGCGCCATATAGCCAAGCCCCGCTGAAATGCTTCCTGTATCATAGACCTTCACATTCTCAAACATCCTGGCCGCTTCAATTCCTGTTTCAAACGCGGAGTCCTGCATTTTCGCGGAAGCAGTCAGGAGAATGATATTATTCGCGCGCTCAAGCCCTGCGGCAAAGAAATCCTCAAGCTCCCCCGGCTGCAGCGGTATGATGTCCGCCCTTTTATGCTTTTCGCCGATATAGGCGATCACCGCCTTTGTGTCGATATCAACACCGTCCCGGAACACGCCCTTTTCCGTTACGACCTTTAAGGGGATTGTCTGTATTTCATGCTTTTCCAAAAGCTCTCCCGGCAGATCCGCCACGCTCGGCGCCGTGATCAGCACATTGGAACGCTTAGGGGACTTCTTTATCCACGAAGCGCTCTCCTCAGGGTGCTCCCCCTCTGAGAAGCTTGCGGTGATCAGCGCAGGCGGAAGGAGTCCTCGGATCTCATCCTCCAGCGCATGAACCCCGACAGGCTTTAACAGGTATCCGTCAAAGCCTGCCTGAACATAAAGCGCTCTTTCCTGGCTTCCCGCATTGGCCGTCAGCGCTACGATCCTTGCGTCCCTGCTGCGTCCGCCGGTCTGGGAGCGGATCCTTTCCGCGCATTCGATCCCGTCCATCTCCGGCATCATGTGATCCATCAGAATGATCTGATACTCGTTTTCAAAGGTTTTTTCCAGCGCCTCGGCCCCGCTTCCGGCTGTGTCCACCTGCACCTTTGTCGCGCGCAGAAGCTTCTGCACGACCATCAGGTTGGAGGGTGTATCATCCACGGCGAGCACTCTGGCCGACGGGGCTTCAAAGCTCTGATGATAGTGCTGTCTTGCCGCGTTCTGCCTGCCGGCAAACAGAAGCTCTCCGCTGGGCGTTTCATCCGTGATCTTCTGCGGGATCTCCACGATGAAGGTGGAGCCTCTGGTGTAAACACTGTTTACACTGATCCTTCCCCCCATCAGGTCAAGAAGCTGCTTCACAATGGAAAGGCCAAGCCCCGTCCCTTCAATATGCCGCGTTTTCTCCTCATCCATCCGTTTGTAGGCGGAAAAAAGATAGGGGATGCTCTCCTTTTTGATCCCGATCCCGGTGTCCGTGACGGAAATGATCAGCGTAAGCTCCTCCCCCTCCTGACGCCTCACCCCCTGCACGGTCATGGACACGGAGCCGCTTTTTGTGTATTTGATCGCGTTATTCAGGATATTGATCAGGATCTGCTTGATCCGCACCTCATCGCCGAGCAGGCCGGAGGGAATATCCTGATCCATGCTGACCATGAACTCCAGCTCCTTTTCCGCCGCCCTGACCTGCATCATGCTGACCACATCGGCCACAAGCTCTCCCGGCCTGTAGGAAGACAGGGTGAGCTGCATCTGCCCGGCCTGCATCTGGGACATATCCAGGATATCATTGATCAGGCTTAAGAGCAGCTTGCTGGCGGCCTGGATATTCGCGGCATTTTCCGCCACCTCCGCGCCCACCTCTTCCCGCAGGATCATCTCGTTCAGGCCGATGATCGTGTTGATCGGCGTCCGGATCTCATGGCTCATGCTGGAAAAAAAGCGGCTCTGCGCCCTGTTCAGCTTTTCGATCTCCTCCTTCTGCGCGCTGCTGATCTCGTTTTCCTTTGTGTAAACATAGATCTGGAAGATCATCAAAGCGGACAGGATCACGCCGATGATGATCAGCGCGCTTAAGGAATCCAGATAAAACTCATTGATGCTGTGCGGGATCACAAAGCCCGGATGATAACGCTGAATATAATAGCAAAGCGAAGCGATAAGCAGCTGGCTGACCAGCAGGATGATCCTGATCCTGCCCCTGAGGATCATGCTGACAAAGACCATGCAGAAGAGAAACCACAGGGGCGATCCCCCGTAAATCCCCCCGCTGGTAAAAAAGACGATCGGGAACAGGACAAAGATCAGCAGGACGGCAACCAGGTTGGCGGCCAGATTCAGCCTTCCGGTGCGATAGCCGACGATGATGATCACAAGGAAAACGCAAAACCCGCCCAGGGTCGAGGCAAGGCTTTCGGCATTTTCACCAAGCAAAAGGCCTGAAAAAAAGGCGATCAGCATGCCGGACATCGCGATCGCGGCCAGCAGCAGAAAAAGCCTGTCCTGAAGATGGGTTTTCCTGTTAAAAAGCTTTCTTCGAATTCTGTTCAGCATAACTTCCCGATCCCCAGACAGTTTTCAATACGCGCCGCAAGCGATGTATATTCCGGGAGCAGTGCCGGAAAATTTGCCCGGATAAAATCAGTCTGCCCGGCCTTTGCCGCGCCCTCCAGTATCCTGGCCTTCTCGGAAAGCTCCTTTGCCCCCACGGTTTTTGCCGTGCTCTTCAGGCCGTGAATACGGATCCGGAAGTTCTCCCAGTCTTCGGCCGCAAAAAAGCCCTCCAGCGCCGTTTTCCCGGCCTCAGCCTCCCCGGCGAATTCCATCAGCACGGCGCGGTAAAATTCCATATCCATGCAATATTCAAGGCCCATATCCGTGTCCAGGCCCGCCGCCCGCAGCTCCTCCAGGAAAGCTTCTCCGTTATCCGGCTTACCGGCATTATCCTCCCGTTTCTTTTTCTCCGCCTGCTCCTTTTTCTCCGCCTGTCCTGCCGCTGCTTTTTCGGATCCCTGCCGGATATCGTTCCCTTCCGCTCCGGCAGCTTTTTCCGCGTTTATCCAGGTGATCCTGCCGGGCGGGAGCGTCTTTGTCAGCACCCGTTCCAGCTCCGTCCGCTCGATCGGCTTTCGGGTGAAGGCGGCCAAAACCCCCGGGATGAAACATTGCCCCGCCCGTGCGGGGGCCGTCGGCGGTCGGCGCCCCACCCACCGCCGGC
>CAMOOZ010000134.1 GCA_946621895.1 uncultured Lachnospiraceae bacterium
GGATCACCTCGCCCATCAGCCAGAATTCGGGCTTCACCTCTGCGGAAAGCGAACGAAGCATTTTCATGAAATCAAAATCCAGCACATCCGCGGCATCGAGACGGAGCCCGTCGATATCAAATTCCCTGACCCAGAAACGGATCGTCTCGCTGATATAATCCTTCACCTCGGGATTTCGCTGATTAAGCCTGACCAACAGGTTAAAGCCGCCCCAGTTATCATAGGAGAAACCGTCATTATATTCGTTATTCCCCTGGAAATTCACATTGCAGTACCAGTCCCGGTAACGGGAATGCTCCCGGTTTTTCTTCAGATCCTGAAAGGCGAAGAAATCCCTTCCCGTATGGTTGAACACGCCGTCCAGGATCACCCGGATCCCCTGCGCATGGCATTTTCCGACAAATTCCTTCAGATCATCGTTATCCCCGAGCCTGGAATCAAGCTTCCGATAATCCGTTGTTTCATAGCCATGTCCCACGGATTCAAAAAGCGGGCCGATATACAGCGCATTACAGCCGATCTCCTTTATATGGGAGATCCAAGGATCAAGCTCCCGCAGTCTGTGCGTCACCTCCCCATAAGGGTTTTCCTTCGGCGCATTCAAAAGTCCCAGGGGATAAATATGATAGAATATTGCTTCATCGTACCACGCCAAACCCGATACCTCTCTTTCATAAAACTAGAATTTATCTTAGCATAGCATTCCGGTACAGGCAATAAAAATCCTGTTCCATGCGCGCATGCATGATTTGCCGGGCGATAACGCGCCGGAGAGATAACGGCGGTTGAAAAAGAGGGTGATGTGCCATAGAATGTATCTGTTCAGCACCCCCTGCAAAATGAATCAAATTTGATCGGAGAGCTTGCTCAACAGGCAAATTTGATTCATTTTGTGGGGGCGGCCAAGGCGCGAAGCGCCTCTGGCCGGCCACATGAGCAAACCGCGTAGCGGTTTGTGAATGGGGTGCTGAATAGATATGAATGTATTTGGAACCGCATTTGAACGGCAGCAAAGGAGTAAAAATGAATCGAATACTGGCCATTTTTCCCGCCCGGGGAGGCTCCAGGCGGATACCGAAAAAGAATATCCTGGAATTTATGGGAAAGCCCATGCTCGCGCATCCGCTTAAGGCCGCGCTTTCCTCAAGGCTTTTCCGCGAGGTGATGGTCTCCACGGAATCACGGGAGATCGCTTCGCTGGCGCAGTCCCTCGGCGCGTCAGTTCCCTTTATGCGTTCGGAAAAAACCGCCTCGGACGAGGCCACCACGGACAGCGTCCTGTTTGAGGTGCTTCAGGAATACGGGAAGCGGGGAAAGGAATTTGACGCGTTTTTCTGCATTTATCCCACCGCGGTATTGCTGACGGAACAGATGCTGAAGGATGCGGCGGCGCTGCTTGAGGAGCATTCCTCCGTGATGCCCGTGGTGCGCTTTTCCTATCCGCCCCAGCGGGGGCTGCTCCTGCAGGAGGGACGGCTTGTCTATGCGCAGCCGGAGCATATAAAGACGCGTTCTCAGGATCTCGCTCCGATCTACCATGACGCGGGCCTTTTCTATGCCTGCCGGACGCCGGATTTCTTCCGCTGTCAGACGACGGAAACGCCTGACACCGTCCCGCTGATCCTTTCCGAGCTTCAGGTGCAGGATATCGACAATCCGGAGGATCTGGAGATGGCACGCTTAAAGAAGCTGGCGGCGGAAAACAAGACGATGTGACCGATCGGGAACCAGCTGCGCGCCGCGCGGGTCATTCCCGGTATTCAAACTTATAGCCGATCCCCCAGATCGTGGCCAGGCGCCATTTTTCGTGATCCCCCAGCTTTTCCCTGAGCCGCTTGATATGGACATCCACGGTCCTGGTGTCCCCGATATATTCATAGCCCCAGATCTGATCCAGCAGCTGCTCCCTGCGAAAGACCTGATTCGGTGAGGATGCCAGGAAAAAGAGGAGCTCCAGCTCCTTGGGCGGCATTTCCAGCGGCTTCCCGTTCAGCAAAACGGAATAGTCCGTCCTGTTGATCACCAGATCCGGAAATTCCACCCGCTTTGTGCCTTTTTCTTCGGGCTTTTCCCCGGACATCCTGGAGCGCCTGAGCAGCGCCTTAACCCTGGCTACCAGTTCCTTGGAATCAAAGGGCTTTTCGATATAATCATCCGCGCCCAGCTCAAAGCCCAGCACCTTGTCAAAGACCTCTCCCTTGGCGGAAAGCAGAATGATCGGCAGCGTGGCAAAGGTCTTTCCCGCGCCGCCCCTGGAACGGATCTCCCTGCAGACCTGATAACCGTCCATCCCGGGAAGCATCAGGTCCAAAATCAGCAGATCGGGAGAAAAGCCCTCAAGCCTTGAGAGCGCACTCTCCCCGTCCCCGACCACCTCCGTCTCAAAGCATTCCTTGGTCAGGTACAGGGAGATCAGCTCCGCGATATGCGGATCGTCATCCACGATCATGATCTTCTGTTTGTTTACCATATCATCCTCAGGCCAGATAACCCCTGTTTTCCCCGGGATCGGCATTTTCCTTAAGCTCTCCCCTCCCGTAGGTCAGTCCGGCATAGACATTCTGCGTGTTGCTCATCAGCGGCGCCGAGGAGTCCTCCGCGGCCACCTGCGCGAAGGCCCGGTGCAGGCCCGCCATGACCGTCTGCGCACGGCGGACGCCCTCAGCGCTTCCCGAGGACTTCGCCCTGGAAAGCTCCCTTGACGCATAAGCATAAAGGGAAAGGAGATTTCTGGCAAGTCCGTATTCCAGGTTGAGGGCCCGCTGCAGATTGCCGACACAGTTGATCGCCCTGGTCAGCGCATCTGAAAAGGCCGCCGAGCCGGGCGCCTCTTCCAGCGCTTCCCGCATGCTCTCCAGCGCGATCTCATAGACGATCACCACCAGGCCGGAGGGGTTTGCCTGGCTGATCCTTCTGGTGAAGTTCTGTTTCATTTCCTGCGTCATCGGATTCCTTTCTGCGCACTCTTTGCCCGCTTTTATTACTGCAGCAGCTGCAGTACCTCGCTGGGCCGCTGATTGGCCTGGGCGAGCATGCTGGTGGCGGCCTGGGTCAGCACCTGCTGAGAGGTGAATTCCGTCATCTCCTCGGCGATATCCACATCCATGATCCTGGAATAGGCCGAGGTCATGTTCTCCTCCGTGACGGCAAGATTGTTTACCGTATGCTCAAGGCGGTTCTGATAGGCGCCGATGCGGGAGCGCAGATCGGAAACAAACTGGATGGCCCCGCCGGTCTTTTTCAGGAAGGAGTCTGCCCCCTCCAGCGTGTTCATATGCTCCCTGTAATCATTTTTCCCTTCGTTTCCTCCGAAGGCCAGCCCCAGATTCTGCAGGGAAAGCTCCGGGATGCGCACATCCAGCAGCTGATGCTCATTGGCACCGGTCTGGACGGTCATCGCGCCAAGCCCGCGGATCTCCAGCTCCAGCTTCGCCGTCGGATTGCCGCTGCTGTCTTTTCCCTTCAGGGAAACACTTCCCGGCAGGGTGGGCCGTTTGATCTCCAGCTCGATCTCCTTTCCCCTGTCATAGGTGATCGTCATCCTGTTTCCGTTGATCGATTTGATCTCGCCTTCAGTGAAGGAACGATGTTCGGCGTCATTCGTCCCCTCATCCACGGAAAGCCCGATCAGAGCGTCGGCATTGGAAATGTTTCCTTCTTCGTCAAATTTCACATCCGGAAGCGTATCCGGCAGCAGATAGTTCCCGATCACCGTATCATCCTGATAAGATGCCACCTTTACATCAAGTGAATTCGTCGCGTAGCCCTTTAAATCCCAGCTGCCGTCCAGCAGCGGCTGGCCGTTGAATTCCGTGTCCCTGGCGATGCGCTCGATCTCGTCCATCAGCTGCTGGGCCTCATTGTCCATCATCTCACGGTCCTCGTCCGTCCAGGTCCCGTTGTTGGCCTTGACGGCAAGCTGATTGATCCGCTGGAGCATATCGTGGACCTCGGTCAGGGCGCCGTCCACCGTTTCCGTGATGGAAATGCCGTCGGAGGTATTGCGGCTCGCCTGGGAGACACCGGTGATCTGCATGTTCATCCGCTTGGACATCGCGAGCCCCGCCGGGTCGTCCCGCGCGCGCACCACCTGCAGCCCGGAGGAAAGCTTCTTCAGGGAGGTGGAAAGATTATTATCGTTATTATTCAGTGAATTCAGTGCGCGGTATGCCGTGGTATTATAGTTGATCCTCAATCCGTGCCTCCTTCTGTACGCAGGTTCCTTATCGCTTCAGTCCCCGCAAAGTGCCGACAGTTCTTTTGTATCTTTCACCCCGCCTCCTGAGAGACCTCCTGAAGGATCGCCTGCAAAAACCTGCCTGCCGTGCGATAGAGGATTCCGGCGTTTTCCTCGGGGATAAAATCCGGGTCGGTTTTCGTCTCCGGCTCGCCAAAGGGCTGAAAGGCTGTCCTGATCTGCGCCGTGCCAAACAGCTCTCCGCCTTCCCGCGAGAAGCGTTCAAGCCTTTCCTCGAGCGCAGGCAGGATATCCCGCCTGTCCGTAATCACCTCGGCCTTAAGCGCTCCCGTTGCGCTGAGCCGCAGCGCCGCCTCCAGTCTGCCAAGGCTTTCGGAAAAAGCGGATATCCGGATCCGGCCTTTTTCCTCTCCCTTCAGAAAACGGACCCTCGCCGCCATGGCGCCCTGCTCCGTCTGCAGGGGGATCTGATAATCCTCACGGGAAGCGGCCCGGACACTGATCCGCAGCGCGTTTTTCAGGTTTGCCAGTTCTCTTAATCCGGCGTAGTCCATCTCCTCTGCCGGCGGATCCTCCGCCGAAAGCGCCTCCCCCTGAAGGGCTTCTGTCGGGTCAGGAAGCGCCTCCGCAAGCCCTTCCGCAAGCTCCTCTTCCGCCTTCGCGGCGCTTTCCGGATCGGTGAACCTGCTTAGCTCAAAGGAGATCAGCCGTTCCTTTTCATCTGCATTTATTTCGGCCGGTTTCAGCCATTTCTGAAGCCCTGCCAGCATTTCGGCGCTGTTTTGCAGAAGCTGTGCAGCAAAGAGCATTTCCGGCGAGGCCGGATATTCCAGCTCGGATAAAAGCTCCATTGCGGCCTCTCCCGATGCCGTGGCCGAAAAGGCGGCAGCCTCGCGCACAAGCTCCGCCTGCCGGGCGGCTTCCGCATTTTCCGCAGCTTCCGCGCCCTCCATGTCGGAAAGCGGCAGCTGTCTTAACTCCTCCGCAAACTGCTCCAGCGTCGTTTCCTCCTGCGGCAGCTTATCGGACGGCAGCGCCGGCGTAAAGCTTTCCTTCACCTCCGTGACGAGGGCCTGTTTTTCCGCGACCCTGGCCTCCAGGCCGCCGAAGCTTTCATCCACGCGGTAATCCATGCCTCGTTTCTTTTCCGAGCGCATGGCGGAGCGGAGATTCCCAAAGCTGAGCTCAGCCTCTGCCTTTAAAAGAAAGCCGATCGCCGCGCCGTCGTCCCGCTCAAGGCTTGTAAGGAAACGATAGACCTCCATATATTCCCTGCGCTCATCGGGGGTTATATCCTGCTTTTTCTGCAGCTGATAAAGGAATCGGGAAAAGCTCCTCTCCTCCTGCGCCGCAGCGTCCTGATCCTTCTGCTCCCCGTTTAAGGCGCTTTGCAGCTCTTTGAGCGGCAGCTCAAGGGGATCCCTGCCTTCTCTGATCATGGAGATCAGCTTTGCCGGCTTCAGCTCATCCAACAGCCCCCGCAGCTCCTGATCGGCAGCCCGGGCCCTTTCAATATTCTCCGGCGAAAGCGCCATCCGGTTATAGCCGAGGATCCGGACCGCGCGGCGAAGCTCCTCTGTGGGCTCCGCATATCCCGCCTCGCCCAGCAGCTCGTCCGTATTTCTGAAGGCCGTGCGGATGCTGTCCCCCAGATCCGCCCGGGGCGAGGTCATCAGTGTCTCATAGGCCGCCCCCGCCTTTTCAAAGGAGACGCGCATCGAAGCCGCAGTCAGGGAAAGCTCCCCGAAGGAGGCCTCGGCGTGGAACGCATAGAAGCCGGAGACCGCGGCAGGCCACCGGGGCATTTCGGAAACGGTGTCAAGGGCCTTATCCGCAATCGCAATCTGTTCATCGTCAAGATCCGGATAGAGCTGCCGTTTTGCCTCGTCCAGCTGAAGCGCAAGCTCCTCGAGAGAAGCCGTTTCGATGGAAAACCCGCTCCGCAGAAGCACGAGATTTGCCTGTGCGGTCATTTTCAGCTGCACATTCACCAGCGCAAGCTTTGCATCCACCTCCTCATAGCTCATCGCCTCCGGAGAAATGTCCGCAGGCGCATAGCCAAAGGAGGAGGGATCCTTTCCGAACAGCTCCGGATCCATGGCCTGATATTCCTCATCTATCCTGACTGCCCGGGCATAGATCGTCTCCGTTTCCCCGAACACGGCGGCGCCGGGCTCTCCTCCTTTGGAAACAGCGGCGGCCATCGCCCTTGCGAGGGCCTCGCCTCTTCCCTCCTCCGGAAGCTCCATTGCCCTGATCCGGGCAAACAGCTTAAGGCTCTCCGGCGTCAGCGGGATATTCTCCCTGATCAGGAACGCGGCCTCCTCCCTGTGCTCATCAGTGCGCGGCAGGCCCGCCTCTTCAATGACCTTTTCCGCCTGGCGTGTGAGGGCCTCCATTTCGGGCGCATCCCATTCCTTCAGCTCCCCGGCCTTCGTCACATAGCCGGAGGCATCCTGATAATAGGAAGCGCCCCCCCTGCCGGTTATCCTCCCGGAATGCAGCGCCGTATAAAGACTGTCCACATCCGGAGAAAGACCCTCCGCAGCAAGATAAGCCGCCGCGTTATCCGGCACCTGCCCCGCGGGCATTGTCTCAGCCTTTCGCCAGGCCTCCGCGGCCTTTTCCATGGTTTCCTCATCCAGGGGCAGATCAGCCTTCGCGAATTCCGAAACCAGGCTTTCCGCAAAGCCTCTGGAGCCCGTCATTGCGGATAGCTTTTCGACGGACATTTCATCGGTGAAGCCCGCCACCTCTGTTCCGCCCTTCACAAGCGCCAGCTTGATCCGGTCAAGGGTGGTGACCGTTTCCCGTAAATCCGTGGAGGAGGGATCGCCTCCCTCCTTCAGCATTCTGGCAAAATCCTCATCCGAGGCCACATGCCCCATCAGCGTCATATAATCCTGACGGCTTTGCTGACCCAGCAGGGCTTCCTCCGCGCCGGCGCTTATCCCCTCCGCGCCCCTTCCCTCCGCGGCGGGAAGCCCGGCAAGGGCGCCCAGCTCCAGATTTAAGCCCGCAGGCATATGCGGGGCGGCAGCGCCTCCCTTTCCCGTCTGCACTCCGCTCCGGGAAAAGTGCATCTGGCCGGAATAGGCCATTTCCGCCTGCCTGCGGAGGGCATTTTCATGATCTGTATTTTCCAACGAAACGCGCATAGGCCTTCCTTTCTGAGCGAAAAAGTTTTCCTATAATATTTCGGAAATGGCGGGAAAATTCTTTACTATATATCGCAGTTCTTCTGCGCCCCCGCGGATCGGGCAGAAGAGGGTATCCGACCCTGCTCGCCGCCCGGAGGCGCATCGCCGAACGGCGATCATTTCTTCTGCGCCCCCGCGGCATATAAAAAACGGCGCCTTCTGCCAGTCATGCGGCAGGGGGCGCTGTTCTTTATATGCCGCGGGGGCGCAGAAGAAATGATCACCGTTCGGCGATGCGCCTCCGGGCCGAGAGCAGGGTCGTATACCCTCCCCTGCCCGATCCGCGGGGGCGCAGAAGAACTGCGATATATAGTAAAGAATTTCCCCGCCGTTTCCGAAATATTATAGGAAAACTTTTTCGCTCAGAAAGGAA
>CAMOOZ010000135.1 GCA_946621895.1 uncultured Lachnospiraceae bacterium
CTATCGGATGAAAAGGGCAGGGTGTCTCATGCCTGTACCGATGCCGAAAAATGATGCGGCGGCAAGGGACGGGAGACTTTGCGCGCTGGCGTATCTGCAGGAAGCGGAGAGAGGCGGGTATATGGAGGAAAGCGGTCAGGAGCTGCCTCACCTTCCCGGCTATGCGCTGTACAGGGAAGCACTGGAAAAGGCGCCGGATCGGTTTATCCCCTGTTCCTCGATGGGCAGGCTTTTTGACGCCGCAGCATATCTGCTGGGGATCAGCAGTGAAAATACCTTTGAGGGCGAATCCGCCATGGCGCTTCAGTACGCTGCGGAAAAAGGGGAAAGGTGCGATGCGGAGGTGGCTGCGATCGACTTTCCTGTTGAGTGGATCAGCGACGCGGAGCTTCATGAAACCGCCGAATCGAGAAGAATGCAGGAACCCCATGAAGCGGTCGAACGGAGAAACATACAGAAATCCTGTGGATTGACCGAATGGAGTAATATGCAGGAACCTTGTGAACCAGTCGAACGGAAAAGCATGCAGGAACCTTGTGAATCGGCCGAACGGAGAAAAAATCAGAACCCTTCTGAACCGTCCGAATGGAAAAGTATGCCGGATAACCGGGAAGGACTCTGGCTTGTCAATACCCCCAGGGGGCTTATGGAGCTTTATCAGCGCAGCAGGATGGGGGAGAGCCCGGAGGCATTAGCCTATGCGTTTCATCTGGGACTTGCCCGCGTGAGCAGGGTGCTTTGTGAACTTGCCGCCGATCCGGAGGATAAAGGTAAAGACGGGGGCACGCTACCCGTTGCCCTCTCCGGCGGCTGCATGAACAACCGCCTGCTCCTGAAGCTTTTGCTCCGGGAATTGAATGCTGCAGGGTTTACCTGTTATATTAATGAAAAGGTGCCCTGCGGAGATGGCGGGCTAGCGCTTGGGCAGCTCTGGAGGAGGGCAATCAGGGGCGATGAAGGGTGATGAGCCGGCGCCGGCGGATATTCTTGTGCCGTTAGATGGAAGGACTGCAACAGAGGAGGGAAACCATGTGTGTCGCATTTCCGGGTATTGTGGAGGCTGTCGAGGGAAAAATGGTGCGGATGGATTTTCACGGCAGCAAGGTTATGGCCCATGGGGGGCTCGTGGAGGTAAAGCCCGGGGACAGGGCGCTGGTGCATGCGGGGTGCATCCTGCAGGTGCTTTCCGTTTCCGAGGCAGAGGAACTCGAAGGACTGCTCAGGGAAATGGAGGAATAGCCTTTATTTCGAAGTGAGTTGATAAAAACAGCCGTTGACTTCGGATTATTCCCGGTTTGTTGTCGTATAAAACGAAGGGATAAGGGATTAATGATTGGAAGTCTGGAATTGATCAAAAAAGCATTAAAGAATCATACAGGAGAAAAGCTCTCCTTCATGGAGATCTGCGGCAGCCATACCGCCGCAATCGCAAAAAACGGGATCCCATCCCTCTTAAGCCCGCAGATCAGGCTGCTCTCCGGACCAGGCTGCCCCGTCTGCGTGGCGCCGGTCTCCTTTATTGAAAACCTAAAGCATCTCGCCCTGCAGCCGGGCTGCACGGTGGCGGGCTTTGGGGATATTCTTCGCACACCCGGCAAGGAGGGCAGCCTCCTTGATGCGCGGAGCAAAGGCGCTAAGCTGAAAATGATCTATTCCCCGATGGATTTGCTTGCACTGGCGCAGGAGGAACCGGCGCGGCTGTTTGTCCTCGCGGCAGTTGGCTTTGAGACCACTGCCCCGGTCTATGCGCAGCTGCTGGACGAGCTCCGTGAGAGGGAAATCAAAAATGTCCGGATCCTTACCGCCTTAAAGACAATGCCGGAGGTTATCCGGTGGCTGCTTCAGGACCCTGAGTGCGAGATCGACGGCATGCTCTGCCCGGGGCATGTCTGCGTGATCACGGGCGAAGCACCCTTTGAAGCCCTGGCGGCAGAGTCCGGCATTCCTTTTGTCATTGCGGGCTTCTCCGGGGAAGAGCTGCTTGTCGCGTTATACGATCTGTTAAGGAATCGCGGCAGAGGGATCCTCAAAAACGATTATCCGTCGGTGGTGAAAAAAGAAGGCAATCCCATGGCAAGGGCGCTGGTGGAGAAATATTTCGAGCCTTCGGATGCGGAATGGCGGGGGCTTGGCGTGATCCCCGGCTCAGGCCTAAGGCTGAGAGAGGAATACGCGCTTTACTCCGCGGAAACGCTTTTGGCTGGAGACGGAGACGCAGGCGATGCGGCATCGGAGGAAGGGCAGACAGGTCCGAAACGGAGCGATCCTTCCCGCGCGGAGAGCCGGGGAGCGGATCAGGTTGGGGCAGATCCGAAGCAGAGCAATCCTCCCCGCGCGGAGAACTGCGTGGAGAATCACGGCTGCCGCTGCCCCGAGATCCTCACCGGGAAAAAGCAACCCGCAGACTGCCCCCTGTTCCGGAAAATCTGCACGCCTTCATCCCCCCACGGGGCATGCATGACCTCGGGAGAGGGGAGCTGCTTCACAGCCTATCGCTATGGGCGCTGAGCTTTTGCGAACCGGTTATACTCGCTGCCGAAATTCGCTGCCGCGATTTCGTTAGCGGTATAACACTTTGCACACGGCTGCGCAAAGGAAATATGCCGTTTTCACGGCGCGCGGCCGGCGCAGCTCATTAACGAAATTGAAAAGAATTTCGTTAATGAGCTAATCCGCAAACAGATCCTCCATCAGCACCTCACGCTGCACAGCACCGCTGTACATATTCTTTTTTACTCCGTAAGTCGTGATCATGGTGAGCATCAGATTGCTCTTTGTGCCTGTCGCATCGCGGAAGGCAGCGATCTTATGCCGAAGAGCCGCATCGTAAGCCTTATCGATCAAAAACAGCTCATTACTGAATTTTATTTCGCAGATATTGATCACCCGGTCCCGGCGGTCGATCAGCAGATCGATCTGCGCGCCGGACTCCGTTTCATCCCCTTTTCCGTACCATATGGATTCGTCGGAGAGAACTCCCCCGATCTCAAGCTTCTTTTTTATCTGCCGGATATGATCACGGCACAGAAGCTCGAAGGAAAGACCGGACCAGGCGTAATGCGATGGAAGATTGATACTGTTTGACCAGTAATGTTCATCCTTTATTGTACCGCTCTTCAGAAAGCGGAAATAGAACAAGGTGTAATGATCCGACAGCTGGTAAAGCATGTCCTTTTTCTTTTTGCCATAAAACGCGTTCGTGCGGATAAAGCCTGAGCTTTCCAGATTCCGGAGCATCTCTGTAAGCACCCCGTTCTGCGGCAGACCCGCAGTTGAACTGATCTCACTTCGCGAAAGTCCCATTTTCTTTTTGCTCAGTGCCTCTGCAAGCTTTATATAGCTTTCACTGTTTGTAAAGAGGGTTCGGTACAGATGCTGAAATTCATCCCACAACTCAGATCGCTTCTCGAAGAAAATATGGTCAATGTTTTCGGGATAGGACAGCTCCGGACGCAGCAGGCTCAGGTAATAGGGGATCCCGCCCATGATCATATAGCATTCGCAGATGTCCCGGCGGGGCCAGTTTATCCCTCGGGAGAGAAGATACTGCTCAGTCTGGAAAAGATTGAAGGGTTTCAGAAAAATGCGGCAGGTCAGTCGGTTAAAGAGGCCGCCCTTATTCTGATCGATGTTTTTGATCAGCCAGGATGTGGCGGATCCGCAGATGATAAAAATAAGGTTATTCCGGCGGCTTCCCCAGCTGTTCCAGAAATACTCAAATTCGGCCAGAAAGTGAGAGTTCGGTGTATCCATCCAGGGAAGCTCGTCAAAAAAGACGACCTCCTTTCGATCAGAGGGGAGGGATGTAAGATATTGCCTGAGGGAAACAAAGGCCTCTTTCCAATCCCTGGGCGGCTGAACGCTGACGCCGGTCTGAAAGCCAAGCTCATTCGCAAAATTCCTGAGCTGCATGTTTGCGGGCGCATCATACTCGCCGGTCACCCGAAAGGCAAAATCGCCGTCAAAGAATTTCTCAATCAGCCAGGTCTTTCCGATGCGTCTGCGTCCATACACGACGATCAGCTGCGCGCTGTCTTCGGAAACACACATCGATAAGCGTCTGCATTCTTCTTTGCGGCCTGTCAGCTGAGTATCCATATTCCCTTCCTTCCTCTCATCGAATAGATTGGATTCTCCTTGAGTTATCTTTATGTCGATTATATCATTGATTTAGATAAAATCAACGCACGAGTTTATCTAAATCTCAATTTTTTTCGAGATTTAGATAAAACCGGAAGGTGCAGTCCCATTCACGATCCTGGCTGCTGCGTACCCCGTTTTTTCAGACAGCCGCTGCGTATTACCATACAGAAGTATCCGGAAAGCAGCTGATCTCTTTGGAAGGCCCGTAGAAAAGCGGAGAAAGCGGGGTGTAAAGTTATCTCCTCCTGTCCGGGGCGCCCCTGCGGGGCAGCATAGCACAGCACTGCGCAACGGTTGACGCAGAAACGGGATTCTGATAAAATATTCAAGATTATTTGCGTGTGGGAAAAAGCGAAGAGAGGAGCAATATGGCGATGGCGGTTCGCGTCGTGTTAACGCTCCCCCCTGTTAACAAAGCAATATAAGCATACCACTTCTTTCCTTTCTCTGTCAACCCTTCCGGAGCCCATTTCATTTCCTGTTTTGTTTCCGATTATTCACTGCTTCGCTGCTCGTAGAAATATTTCCGTTTCACTTCCTCCCGAGCCCAAAAGCTTCATGAAGGAATTCCTGTATTTTGCCTCATAACATCTGTTCACAAGCCGCATATGGAAAATCACCACTCACATTATTTCACTTTATCTGGCCAAAATCATCAAAAATTATCGGTTTTGGACAAATAAAACGAGGTTTTTACTATTAATCCGGCGAACTGGCTGGAGGCATTTTTTATGCTGGAAAAGCTTCTTGCAGAGCAGGATTCAGGAGAGCGGCA
>CAMOOZ010000136.1 GCA_946621895.1 uncultured Lachnospiraceae bacterium
TACTGCGCGGGGTAAAACCCGAGAGAGATGCGATCACCTATACAACTGAGGTAGGAGAGGCGTAGTGATCCGCATCTTTTTTATGGCAGGCGCGGCGTGAGGAAGATTTGCTGCTTCGCGGCGTAAGGTATTTTGCTGCTTCGCAGCACGCCGCGCCGCGATGCGAATGAAGTTCGCTATGCGAGCAGGAGTCGGATACCCTCCTCCTGCCCGATCACGGCCGCAGGGCTTGATTAATCCGCATCCAGCGGGATCAGTCCCAGCTTATAATTCAGAAAATCCACGATCTCATCGGGATCCAGGCCATGCACCATGCTGGCCTCCTCAATGGATTCCAGCTGTGCCGCGCCGCAGCTGATACAGCCCATCCCGCACTGCATCAGCGCATAGGCGGAATCCGGATACAGGGCAAGGAGCTCTCCGATCAGCATCTGGCGGGAGACCAGCGTCGGCACCTCATCCTCCGCCGCCGCGGACTGCCCTGCGGGAGCGCTCCCTGCAGAACCGCTCTCTGCGTGAAATGCGCCAAAAAACTTTGCCCTTTCCTCCGGCGTCGGCTTTCTGACGATGCTTTCCTTTGTATCCTGAAATGTGGCGTCGCTCATTCTCTCCTCCTTCAATCCCTGTCCTTTTTCCATACTGATCTGTCAGCTTTTTGATCGCACGGCCGCGGTACGGAAACATGTTGCTTCGCAACCCGCGGCCGGCGTGGGAAACGAATTAAAGTGCAAGCACTTAATTCGTTTCCTGTATTGTACCACTCCTGTCAAATCAAAGGAGCCTTTTCCTCTGTCCGTTTCGCGTGGAGCCCCCGTTCTCCCTTCCAGATGGAATCCGCGGGAATGCATCCCCGGACAGAACTCACCGGATAGATATTCGTATGCCGACCGATCACGCTTCCCGGATTCAGCACGGAATTGCAGCCGACCTCCACAAAATCCCCGAGGATCGCGCCGAATTTTTTTAAGCCCGTCTCCAGCGACTCACCGGTTTCCTTATCCTTTACCGCCACCAGCGTCTTATCGCTCTTCACATTCGAGGTGATGGAGCCTGCCCCCATATGGGCTTTATGGCCAAGGATCGAATCTCCCACATAGTTATAATGCGGGGTCTGCACCCCGTCAAAAAGGATCACATTCTTTAATTCCACGGAATTGCCTACCACTGCCTTTTTCCCGACAATGGCCTTCCCGCGGATAAAGGCGCAATGCCTGATCTCCGCCTCCTCATCGATGATCAGCGGTCCGCCCAGATATGCCGAGGGAAAAACCTTCGCGGATCTGGCCACCCAGATCCCCTCTCCCCTTTTCTCAAAGATCTCCTCCGGAAGACGCTCTCCCAGCTTCAGGATAAAATCTCCAATGCCGGGGAGGGCTTCCCAGGGATAGGTAAAGCCCCGGAGATACTCTCCCGCAATGGTATATTCAAGATCCAGTAAACTGCTGATCACATATTTTTCCAGTGCCATCTTTCCCTCCCCGGTTCTCCTTTCATCGCAAACGGCAGCGGCATTGTCATTTACGGCAGCTTTACCGCATGGTAAGCACATCGCAAATACTTCATTCTCATCCGGAAATATGCCGCTTTCCCGCCTTAGCAGAATCTGTCCTGTAGTATTCGGAAACAAGGTCAAATCGCTTTTTCAGCTCCTGATCCATGCCGGCCTGCTTTACCTGCAGCGTTTTTTTCGTAATGAATTCCCTCAGCTTGTCCATATAGAGCGCAGCGCTCACGCTGCCCTGCTCCATCTGGGCCAGGCCCTTCTCCCAGCTGGCCGTGAGGGCAGGATTGAGCAGCGCGGCGATCGAGCTTCTTACCACCTCATAGATCAGCTCACCAAACAGAGCAGGACTCAGGATCTGTGTCTTTTTGTCCAGCTTCAGATACCCGTTTTTCACCAGCTTGTTCAGGATCTCCGCCCGGGTGGCGGAGGTGCCGATGCCGCTGCCCCTGATCTGCGCCCTCAGCTCCTCATCCTCGATAAACTGTCCCGCATTTTCCATCGTCAGGATCATCGTCCCGGAGGTATAGCGCTTCGGCGGCGTGGTCTCCCCGGCCTTCACGGAAAAACCCTTCGGCCGGACGGCCATCCCCTTTTTCAGGCTCCCGATCCCCTCCGGTGTCCTGCGTTCCTCCTCCTTCTCCGCGGAAGCATCCTTTCCCGGCATTCCGGCCACCTTCAGATAACCCGCTTCCTCCAGATCCTTAAAGCCCGCGCGGAAAAGCTCCTGATGCGGCCGGGTTTCCCCCCCGGTATTTTCCGCCGGTGCGCCCGAAGGAACGGACAGCTCCAGATTCACCCGCCGGAAAACCGCCGGCGGATAAAAAATGCTCAGAAATCTCCTGGCCACCAGTTCATAAACCCTCTGGTGCAGCCCGGAAACACTCCCCAAAGCGGAAAGTCCCTGACCGGTCGGGATCAGCGCGTAGTGATCCGTGATCTGTTTATCGTTCACATAGCGGGTTTTCGCCAGCTTTCCGATGATCTCCCCGTTCAGCGCTTCCGCGGCATACTCTCCCAGA
>CAMOOZ010000137.1 GCA_946621895.1 uncultured Lachnospiraceae bacterium
CGTTGCCCCTCCTCTTCCCCACCGAACCAAGGTTCGGCGGGGACCCCGAAATATGGACTTCGCTATACTTCGAGCAATGCGGAGCATCACCCGAAGGCCGCTCCGTCATGCCTCCTTTTCCCCGTCAATCCAAGGATTGCCGGGGGCCCCGCTAAATGCAAACTTCGCTATTTTCAGTCCGCGTAAACGCGGCCTGAAGGCCGCTCCGTCATGCCTCCTCTTCCCCACCGAACCAAGGTTCGGCGGGGGCCCCGAAATATGGACTCCGCCAACACATCAATCCAGGGATTGCCGGGGGCCCGGTCAGCTCATGCGCCGGACCGGGAAGAATGGACCTCCAGGGACTCGAACCCGGGACCGATCGGTTATGAGCCGACTGCTCTGACCAACTGAGCTAGAGGTCCTTTATGCATTGCTGCACAGAGCTTGATTGTACTAAAAACAGTAAAAAATGTCAACCGGCTGCTGTCCGGACCATACTCCGTCCGGACCATACTACGGAACATGCCTGCGGCTACCTGCTGCCCAGGTCGTACTCCACGCCGCCGACCTCCCCGGTCAGGCGGACGGACTGCAGGCTCTCCGCATCCGCCTGCGATATCTCCTGCACCAGCACCAGCTCATTGGAGGTGCCGGGCGAGAGCTCACCGCGGAAAAAGCTGAGGTCATTTAAGAGCATCGTGGTCTGCACCACCTTCGGGGACTGATCGTTTATGCCGACGCGGAAGATCGGCCCGATGGCGGGAATATCCAGATAAACAGGCTCTCCGGAAGGATTATCCGTATAAAAGCTGAGCACGAGCAGCGCCTTTCCGGGGGAAGCCTCCATGGAAAAGCCGCTGCTTTCCGCGTAGGAGCTCATCACATCATAGCCCATCCACTGAATGGAAAGGCCGTTTAATCCCAGCAGCGCGTCCACGGAGGCTGCCGTGGGCATGGCGGGCGCTGCCGCCGCGCCGGAGCCGTCGGCGCTGCTTTGCGCTTCTTCCGCTTCCTTCGCAGCTTCCTCGGCCTCTCTTTCCTTTCGCAATGCCTCGGCGGCGGCCTGCTTTTCCCTCCTGATCCGCAGCTGCTCCTCGGCATTGTCCATCAGCCGGTAATCCGTTCCGCGGCTGTGGCGCACCACCACATCCACGGCGTATTCCGTGATCAGCGCCGTTTCCTCCTCGGTCAGATTCGGAAAATAGACATCGCCGCATCCGCTGAGCGCCATACAGGCGGCGGCTGTCAGCATAAACAGCCTGATTCTTTTTCTCATCAGCTTATCCTCAGAATCTGCAACTATTCAGCGCCCCATTCACAATCTGCTGCGCAGTTTGTTCATGTGGGCGTTCAGAGGCGGTCTTTTTGGCAGAACGCGCGGTTTATATCCGGTTTTTTACCGTGAACCAGAATTCCACGCCTTCCGGCCGGTTTTCCACGCCGTATCCGCCGCCCATGCTCTCCATGACCGCCTTCACGATGGAAAGCCCGATGCCGTTTCCGCCATAGGCCCTGGTCCTGGCCTTGTCCACCTTATAGAATTTGTCCCAGAGATGGGGCAGCGCCTCCTCCGGGATCTGTTTCCCCGTATTGTATACACTGCATTTTACCATGCCGGAGCGCTGACGGAGCGTGATCTCGATCTGCTTTTTTCCGGAAGCATGATGCAGCGCGTTGGAAAGATAATTCGCCACTACCATGGAGATCCGTTCGGGATCCGCTATCACCTGCATCGGATCGTCCGAAAAGATCACATCGGCTCCTGCCTCTCTGATCAGCCTGGAGGCGGAATTCAGATGATCCCGGATCAGCTCGGCAAGGTCGAAGCTTTCCTCACGAAGCTCCTGCTCTCCCTCCAGCTCATTTAAGGCCAGCAGGTTTTTCACGAGCTTATCCATCTTTCCGGCTTCATCCGCGATGATTGAGACATATTCCTCCTTTGTCTCCTCATCCTCCGCGGCGCCGTCGATCAGCCCCTCCGCGTAGCCCTGGATAATGGATAGCGGCGTCTTCAGCTCGTGAGAGGCGTTCGTGATGAACTCCCTCCGCATCTCATCCAGTTTTTTCCTGTGCTCCAGATCCAGCTGCAGCTCTTCATTTGCCCGCTGAAGGCGGATCAGCCTTTTCTCCAGCGGGGCGGAGAATACCCAGACGATGATCCCGCCCACAAGCATCCCGAACAGGCCGATATACAGCAGGAAACGGTTGGCCACAGAGGCCGATTCCGTCATGCTCTCCAACGGAGACTGCATCAGAAAGACCTGGCCGCCGGAAAGCGTCCCCCAAAGCTCGATATAATCGGTACCGGTCCGCTCATCGGAGGAGATCCAGAGGGAATACTCCTTCGTCTGCTCCAGCACCTCTTTTTTCAGCGACACAGCCCCGCTGGCCTCAAAGAGGATATCCAGAAGCCTTGTTTTTAACGGCTCTTCGCCGGCCCCTGCCAGGATCACCGTGTTGGAGGAGGTGTCCAGCACGATGATGGACAGGTCATATCTTGTGGAAAGCCAGGCCAGATCCTCCTTTGCCCCGTCCGCCATGGACCTCTTCAGTATCCTGTAGGCGGAGACCAGGGATTTCCCCTTCTCGGAATGATAGTAGCTTTCCAGAAAAAGCATGTTGGCAAGGCCGCAGAGCAAGAGGATAAATGCCAGCAGGCCCACAAAGGAAAAAACAAGATAAAGCCGCAGGGATTTTTTCAGGCGTTCCTCCATCTCCTCAGCGCTTCAGCAGCTCGTGGACCACCTTCTCGATCGCCTCTTTTGTATACGGCTTCGCGATAAAGCCCGAAGCGCCGAGCGCGATCAGCCTGTCTTTTTCCCTTGGCGAGATCTGGGAGGTGATCAGCACCGGCATGTCCCGCAGATCCGTATTGGATTTCAGACGCTTCAGCATCTCAAAGCCGTCCATCCCCGGCATATTGATATCCAGCATCACGATATCGCAGACACCGCCGTTTAAGAGATATTCGAGGCCGGAGATCCCGTTCACCGCTTCGATGATCGTAAATTCCCCGCTGAAGATATCCCGGAG
>CAMOOZ010000138.1 GCA_946621895.1 uncultured Lachnospiraceae bacterium
AGGTTATTTTTGGCATATACGCCCGAGGAGTTGCGGAAATCATCGTGCCAGGCCAGCGTCGTGTTCACATTGTCCTGCCCGGAGCGGATCAGGATACGGTCTTTTTCGTAGCGAAGCTCCAGCGGGATAAGCTTCCTCACCGGAAGCCTCCCCGGCGTGATGGAATAGGCGCGGTCAATCAAGCGCCCCACCGCCTTATCCCCGGTAAGCGCGTAATGGTAGGTCAGATTAAGCCCGATAAAAACGATATTTTCATTCCCGGCGGTGCCGTAAAAGCCAAGCTTTTCCCCCTGCTCCTCGATGCTCCCCCACACTTCGGTGAGGCCGTTCAGATAGCAGGTCTGCCAGTCCTCGAAGCCAGGCGCGAAATAATCCGGGCTGATCACCCCGTCGATGGTGATCAGGTCGGGATAACCGTTGCGAAAGCTGATGGGCGACGTGGAGACCCCCAGAAAGCTGCGGACGCCGGTATGGGTATCCACAGGCAGCCCGTCCCCGGAGATCACCACGCGGACGCCCCTCTCCGCAAGCTCCCGCACCAGGTATTCCGCCCGTTCCCTGTCCGTATAGGTAAAGCCGGACAAGTAGATGAAGCTGTAGGCGGAGAGCTCGTCAAGCGTATAGTCATCCAGACTGTCCGAGGCGGTTTCCTCCATGGAAGGAAAGAACAGGGAAAAATTCTTCGTGTACCTGCCGATGCCGATGGCGGAATAGTTCGTGATCACGCCGAAATCGGGAGGTGTTTCGCGATGATACAGCCTGTAGTCGTCATTATAGTCCGCAAGGGAATAGCCGAGGCTCCAGGCGGCCCTGTCCACCTCATCCCAATGCCCTGCCTCGATCCCCAGCGCAGAGGTCTTTAACAGCACGGAGTCATTGCCAAGCGCAAGGGCTCTGTCAAAGAGATACGGATAGCAGCCGTAGCCGATGGCCTCCTCCAGCTGCTCCAGGTTTGCAGCGATCTCCGAAGAGGCAATGTCCGCGCCCCCCGAGGTTTCAAGCCTTGTGCCAAAGCCCGAGATCAGCCAGGGGCCCACGGATCCAAGCTCTCCGCCGTCCATGAACAGCAGCCGTCTTTTGGTGATGCTTTTTGCCCTGCCGATCAGCGTCTCGTTTTCCATCGCGGCAAACCGTTCCTCCGCCGGAAGGCCGCCGCCCGTCCCGATGAAGGCGCCGAAGGAAGGAATAAAATCCAGCAGGAGCAGGCAGCTCCACAGCAGGACGAAGGGCCATTTTAAGGAGCGCCAGAGGAAAAAACCCGCCAGGATAAATAACAGCGCGATGGACACGGCAAAGGTCATTCCCCGCTCCGGGTCCCTGGGGCTTAAAGCGCCGAAGGGAAACAGGGAAAAGGCGATCAGCAGGATCAGGAGGGATCCGGAAAGAAAGGCCGACATTTCCTTTTTGTGCGAAAGAACCAGTCCGAAAAGGCCGAGCAGAAAGCCCGTCAGGCAGAGATAAAAGGCATTCCCTCCGGAAAAAAGCCGCCGGAACGGATCCAGCATGAAAAGCAGTCCCTGAAGATCCGCCGGCGTAAAATCCATGCGCGAGGAAAAATAGCCGCCCCTGAAGGCCGGATATGCCCAGAGCCCTGTGGTGACAAAGGCAAGCAGCATGACGATGACGCCGTGCACCGCCCTTCTGTAATGCCGGTTCATCAGCATGTCGAAGGCAAGAAAGACGGCCATGCAGAGGGCGCAGATCCCGGCCATGCACAGATCCGTCAGCAAAATCAGGAAAAAGGAAAGCCAGACAAAAAAGAGATGCCTGATCCCCGACCTGTTCATATAGGCGATATAGCAGAAGAGAAAAACAGGCAAAAGCAGAAGCCCGAAAGCCCCCGGCAGATTGCCCTGGACAAAGAGCATATACAGATTGGAGGGCAGGAAAAACCAGAAAAGGCCCAGCACGCTGCCGATCACGGGACGCTTCAGGCGATAGCCCAGGATAAGGCCCTCCACGCCGCAGAAAAAGCAGATCAGCCCGACAGCCCACAGATATGCGCCAAAGACGCTTCCCCCGCCGATCAGCTGGCAAAAGGCCAAAAGATAGACGGGCAGCGGGGACTGATAGCGCATCATCTCCAGCCCGTTGTACCACAGCCTGTCCAGAAGCGGATAAAACACGCCGGACCCGATCTCATGATACAGCAGATCGCCCCGGTAAAGATGGAGCATTGCCTCTTTGCCGGAGGGATACATCCCGTTTGCGGCGGTCAGCGAGACCAGAAGGAGGGAGACGGCCAGAAAGCAAAGGAGCGCTCCCGCGATGATCAGCGCGTTTTTCAGTATTGTCCCTGCGCGCCCGCTCAACTCTGCTCCAGACTGCTGTTGATCAGATTATCGAAGATCCTGTCCACGCTGTCCCGGGAATACCGGGCAACCCCCGTCAGAAACTGCGAATCCCGCTCAAAGGAGACCACATAGCTTCTGGTGGGCGTTTCACTCCCTTCGATCTTCATCAGTTCGCCGCCCGTGGAGCGCATCACCTCCCTCAGCTGCTCCCCATAGTAATCCACCATATTCTCCAGCGTGGGCATCACCGTGTCAAAGGGCTTTACCTCATTCAGCGTCTTCCCCTGATAGTCCGAAAAGAACTTTTCGATCGCCTTTTCGAAGACATTGAACTCCAGAAAGTTCTCCTTATAGATCAGGACGGTGAGCACGAACTCCCAGGTATGGGGATGCACCTGGCCCTGCCTGCCGTCGATAAAAATATAATGGGAACCGTTCAGATAGTATTTAAACTGATACTGGGAAAAAATTCTGTGGTTCATACCTCATCCATTTCCGGCAGATAATCCTTCAGCAGGCCTCTGTCCTCATATTTTTCGATGTCCGTAAGCTTATTCACGGTCATTCCCTTCGGGAATACCGCTTCCATCTTTTCCTGCAGCGCGCTGCCTGTCTGTCTCACCCCCACGATATAGAGCGTATTTCCTCCCTCTGAAAACCTGACCACATCATTCCGCATCGTGAGCTGGCTGGCCTGCAGGAAAAGCTTTCTTTCCCTGGCGCTCCGGAAGGAGACCTCCGCGATCGTAAAGGGATAAACACTCCGGTCAAACAGCTTTTTTAAGAGGCTGTCCATCAGGGACCGGTCAAACACGGATAAGGAGGTGTCGTAAAGCTCCTTTTTCTCGAGGCGGGCATTCAGCCTTTCCGCAAGCCTGCGCAGCTCCCGGTTTTCCGCCTCCGTGGCATCTCTTTTCCGCCAGAGCTTATCCAGTCTTAAGGTGGCGCCGATGTTGACCAGCAAAAAGAGGGCGAGCAGCAAGAGCAGCATCACCCAGAGATTTATTTTGGCATTCAGATAGAGATTATCATCCAGGATCACCTCCCGGTTGGTCATCAGGCAGATCGCATAGCTGTCCCTGTTATAGCGGAAAAGCGTTCCGCTGCAGACATAGACCGTGCCCCGAAGCTCCACCCTGGAGTGGGTCACCCTGTTTTCCGAAAGTCCCCTTAAGAACTGCGCCGCGGAATCGGAGGAATAGTATTCCGACTCGTTAAAGCCCCTGTAGCTGTTTGTCTCCGCCACATCCTTCACAAAGACCATGGCCTCGTTTTTGGAAAGGGTCCAGAAGCGGCCTCCGGAATTATCCAGCGTGCCCAGGATGTCGGAAATGATCCCTTCCGTGGATCTGTCGCCCAGGAGATTGATCTGATCCAGCACGAGCCTGACAAAGCTGTCCTGCTGTCTGGCATAGATCTCAAGGACACCCTCATCATAATTCCCGATCTGGAGATTGAAGAAAAAACCCACCAAAAGCGCCGCCAGCACGGAAAGCGCGGCAAGGCTGAAATTCTCCCGTCTGAAGCTTTCCCGCCTTTCCGCGGGCTTCTTCTTTCCGTTCCTTTCCTTTTCCGCCTTTTCCTTTTCGGGCTTCTGCTTTTTTGGCTTCCGCTTTTCGGGCTTTTCCGGTTCCTTCCGGCCGGCCTCCTTTACGGCAGCCTTTTTTCCCTTCCGCTTAACGGCACTTTTCTTTTCAGCACTGTTTTCAGACTTGTTTTCAGGCTTATTGTCAGGCTGCTTTTCCTGTTTCTTCTGCGCCTTCGTATTGACCTTCAGCTTCATCGCGCTCTATTTCCTCATCATTGACCAGCGAATGGAGAAAACGGATCTTTTCCAGCACCCTGCCGTGATCGGCGTTTATCACTTTGGAAAAATCCCTGGCCTCTTCCGTCAGGTTTTTGGTCTTCCAGGCGGAATCCGTGCCGATGGAATTGATCACGCCGGCAAAACGGATGAAAAACACGCCCAGATTATAAAACGGCAGAAAAGGGATCACCCACCACTGTTTCCTGTAATATTTCCTGATCTGATCGAAGTCCTTCAGAAATCCCAGGATCGCGAAATAATAGAGATACCCGCAGATAAAATACATCAGGAAGATCCCTCCCATGGAGAGGAGGATCGTGCTTGCGGAAAAACCGATGGCGATCAGGCAGATCAGCGCCAGATACCAGATCAGCCGGGGAAACGCGAAGGTATGGTCATACATCAGCGTCCGGATATTGATATCCGTCATCATCTTCGCGGGGTTCATCTGTTCCTCCAGGAACATCTTGGACACCTCCAGCGAACCCCGCTGCCATCTCTGCCGCTGGGTATAAAGCTTATTGAAATCCTCGATGGGATCCACGAAGAAAATGGACTTTTCGGAGATCCTGACCTTTTCCTTCTGGAGATATTTCATCTGGAAGGTGATCTGCGTGTCCTCGCAGATCGTATCCGTGCTGTACATTCTGGATTTCAGCACCGCGGATTTCCGGAAGGCGGAAAAGGCGCCTGAAAGCGTATAGATCGCGTTGATGTCCGACGCATAATTCCGGCCCGCCAGGAAGGCCTGGGCATATTCCATGAATTCCAGCTTGCGGAAAAACCGGGAAAAGCCTCTGGGATACGCCTCGATCAGCTTCGGATCCGTCAGGATGGCGCCCGTCATCACATTCACCTCCAGATCGCTCTCAAAGCGGTCCACAAGGCTGGTCAGCGCCTTCGGTTCCAGAAATCCGTCGCTGTCGATATGGATGATGTATTTCCCGCCGGTGTTGTAAAGCGCCAGATTCAGCGCCCTGCTCTTTCCCTGCTCCGCGTTCATCCACTGCATATGCAGGTCTTCATATTTTTTCTGGCACTCCGTATAGACCTTGAAGCTGTCGTCCCTGCTCTGATTGTTCACCAGAAAGACATTGATCCGGTCGTTCGGATAGTCGCTCTCGTCAATGGAACGGATGCAGGCCTCCAGCGTGCCGCTCGAATTATAAACGGGAATGATGATGGAGATCTCCGGATAAAGCCCCGGTTTTTTATCCTTATGGGGAAAGATCAGCCTTTTGACCAGGAGAAAAACGCTTCCGAGACATGGCACGATCTCCATGATCACGGGAATGATCACCCACGCGCTCCAGAAGATAAAGGAATTAAGAAGCCTGCTTCCCATCGCCGTACTTGAATTTACCCACCGTGATCCGCACGATCTGCGGCTTTGTGAAAACGAAGAAATACAACAGCACCGACAGTGAATAGAAGATCAGCCGGCCCACAATTGCATGGGCGATAAAATAGGTGCCCACGCCGCCGAAATAAATGATCTCGCAGATGGCGATGATCCTTATCGTGTTCGCCAGCATGATCCCCAGCACCCCTGCCACGCCCACCATCAGCTTTTCCCT
This sequence comes from uncultured Lachnospiraceae bacterium, assembly GCA_946621895.1. The sequence continues at coordinate 5,679 of CAMOOZ010000138.1, forward strand.
GAGGGTATAGACCTGAAAGAAAATGAGCAGGGAAAGAAAGGCCATGATCTCAATGATCCCGGAGCACTCAAAATCCACCTTCAGCGTGATGGAGCCCATGGCGGACTGGATGAAGATGATCCCGTAACGGAAATACGCGGCAAAGGTGCCGGTCAGCCCCCCCACCGCGCCTGCCATGGCCGCCACCACTCTCGCCAGCGGCTCTGTCAGCAGGGGCCTCACCCAGATCATCATGAAGATGAACAGGCCAAAGCTTCCCACCAGGAACAGCCAGAAGTTCAGCTTTGCCCGTTTCAGCACATAAAGGATATACGCCCAGATCAGGGCGAGGATAATCTGGATCGCTAAGATCATCGGAGCATCAGGCCTCTGCGCCCGCCTTCCGCCTTTCCCTCCTGTTCATGTAAAAACCGAAGCCGGCAAGCCCAAGCAGAAGAGAAACGCCGAACACCGGATATGTAGAGGTACCTGCGCAGGAGGTATATCCCCCGATCCGGATGTATTCGGAGGCCACGGTCCTCAGTTCCTCCGGCGCAATCCCGTACCGCTCGGCATATTTCACGGCATCCACATAGAATTCCGATTCTGCCTTCGTGCCGTCCTCGCTCACCGTGACAAAAAGCTTTCCGTAAACCGTATCCCCGGCAGTAAGATTGTCGATATGCGAGGAATTCCCCCAGGCGTTCAGGCCGAAGATATAAAGCTCCGTCGTTCCGCTCTTTATCGCCTGAAGATCCCCCGCGCTCAGCCAGGTCATATTGCCGTTTTCGTCCACTTTGGCATATTTAAAACCAAGATCTCCCCCGTTCCAGCCAAAGGTATATCCGCCCCAGCTGTTTTCCTGGGGGATACGGTTATAGAGGGTGACCGTGGCCACATCATAGGCGTTCGCGGTATGGGCATTGTACACACTTGTGCAGTGGCCCATGATGTTTTCCCCGTCGCTGTACAGCGAACATTCGCCGTCCACGGTGGCGGTCTGCGTCCCGGCGGTGGTATAGTCCAGACGGTCCACGGGATAAGTTGTCCACTCATCATAGATCCCGTCAATGCTGTCTTTGGAGATCGCCGCGGGATCTGCGGGCGCTGCCCCGCCCGTCAGCGCAAGGCCCTTCAGCGTCGGCTCCTCCGCGTCATAGCCGAAGCTCACCGTTTTGATGTAGGCGGGCAGGCGGTCGATGGGCACGGGGATCTCATAGCCCCCGTTATTCTTTCCTCCTAGATGCACCACACCCTCAAGCTCTTCGTTGTCGTCCCCCGCCATGACCTTTCCATCCAGGATGCGGAACATAAAGGTGCGGTTCGTGTCCGTGACGATATCAAAATTGCCGGTGCTGTAGGATCCGCTCCAGTCCACCACATTTTCCAGGTAGATGTAGATCAGGCCCTTCTCCTCGGAAAAAACCCAGGCGCAGCGGGGCGGATAACCCGTATCCGTATTATTCGTGCCGGAGGAATAGAGCGGGGTGACCTCGATCACGCTCCAGTCCACCGCTCCGCCGATATTCTGTCCATAGGGGGAAAGCTCACCCGTTCCGGTCTCTTCCTCCGCCGCAGGCGCATCGGAAAGCTGCGCGGAAAGCTTATCTGCCGTCACGGATACACCCCTGTCCTCCCTGATCTCGGAAAAAGGGATGCGGATCGTCGTCGTAATATAATTGCTGCCGTGCAGCTCATTGTTAATATCTGTGGCGATCACCCTGTAGCCATCGCCATGCAGCGCCTTATAGCCATATTCCAAATAGATCTTTTCCGTGCTCCCGTCGCTGTAGGTGAGCACCATGTTCACATCATTCTGCAGGGGATATGCCCATTGATCGGCCCTGTAGCCATAGATCTCGAGCACGGCACTGCTGCCGTCCTGATAAAAGGACAGGCGCTGCACATGATCTTTCACCGAGGTCTGCGCCGCCTCGCCCGAGGAAGCCTCCTCTGCCTGCGCCGCTGCCGCCGGGATCACCTCCGCGGGAGCTTCTTCCGCCGTCTCCTCCGCGGGAAGGGCGGTGTCAGCCGTTTCCGCCGCGGCAGCCGTTTCTTCTTCAGCGGTGCTTTCTGCGGCGGCCGCTTCCTCTTCAGCAACCGCTTCCTCTGCCGGCTCCTCCGCAGAAGCCTCTGCTCCCGCTTCCTCCAGAACCTGTGTCTCCGCTTCCGTCTGCGCCGCAAGCACAGGAAGCTGACAGGCGGAAAACAGCATGCATCCGGCCATGCATGCGGAAAGGAATGTGAACTTGCTTCGATTCTTTTTCATCCTAAACTCCCAAGATCGTCAATCAGAGGTGAATAATTCACAGATAAAGATGATGTTA
>CAMOOZ010000139.1 GCA_946621895.1 uncultured Lachnospiraceae bacterium
AGTTTACGGGGAAGGCAAGGGGCTTTGGCGGTGAGATCACGGCCAGAGCCCTTATTCAGGATGGGCGTATCGTTTTTATTGATGCGGAGGGGCCGGGTGAGGCGGCCGCGATCGGCGGGGCTGCTCTGCCTGTGATGGCGGAAAGGATGCTGGAAAAGCAGAGCCTTGAGGTGGATGCAGTCAGCGGTGCCACCTACACCTCTGTGGGAATGATCAATGCGGTAAGGGAAGCGCTGGCGCAGGCCGGTGTCTCTTTTCCGCAGGCGGATAAGCGAGCGGAAGTCACCGAATCAGCGTTTTTGCAGGAGCCCCTGGAGTTCACGGCGGATATCGCGGTGGCAGGAGGGGGCGGCGCGGGCATGATCGCCGCCATCCATGCTGCGGAGGCCGGCAAACGGGTGATCATCCTGGAAAAAAATGCCGTGCTTGGCGGAAATACCGCAAGGGCTGGCATGGGCGTTGCCGCGGCGGGAACGCATTATCAGGAGGAGCAGGGGATCCGGGATTCGGTTTCCCTTTTTGAAAAGGATATCACAGCGGCAGCAGGCGCCTCCGGAGATCCTTTGCTTTCACAGGCGCTGGCGAAGGATTCGGGAGCGCTGATCGACTGGCTGGATTCCCGGGGCATTCTGCTTTCCGGCGGCGTGGAGGAGATGTCGGGACATTCCGTTCCCAGACTCCATACGCCTGCGGATGAAGAGGGAAGGACGGTGCCTGTGGGAAGCGTGCTGGCAGCCGGATTGATGGAAAATGTCAGAAAGCTTGGGATCTCCGTGATGACCGGGACCACCGTGACCGGGGTGCTCATGGAAGACGGCAGGACTTCGGGCCTCCGCGCCCTTTCCGGGGACGGAAGGAAGGTCCTTGTCCGGGCGGATGCCGTGATCATCGCCACGGGGGGCTTTTCCGCCGATCCGGGCAGGATCAGTTTCTATCGGCCGGAGCTGAAGCGGATATCACCGGTGGGCGTTCGGGGAAACGATGGTGCGGCGGTGGATTATCTCCAGGCGCTGCGCGTTGATTTTGTGGATATGAACAGCTTTTCTCTTTATCCGGCCTTTGCGCCGGACGGCACCTTGGCGGGGGAGGAGCTGCTGTTCGGGGGAGGGATTCTGGTCAATCAGGCGGGAAACCGTTTCCTGGAGGGGACGGAGGATATGGACGCGATGTCCGGGGCAATTCTTCACCAGGAGGGGGGAAGGGCGATCCTGCTAGCGGATCAGGCGCTTTTTGAAGCCTCCCCCGGGCTTCAGGACCTTTATCAGCGGGGCCTTGTTTATTCCGCCCGCAGACCTGCGGAGCTTGCGAAAAATCTGGGATTTACCGGAAATGCCGTGGGAAATCTGGAGAATGTTTTGGCGGAGCTGGAGGACGGCCCTTATTATGCCTTTTTTGTTAATCCCGGCGTGATGGTATGTCTTGGCGGAATCAGGATAGATGAAGAGGCAAGAGTGCTGAATATGGACGGAACCCCCATTCCGGGGCTTTACGCAGCCGGGGAGGTGACCGGGGGCGTCCAGGGCGCTGCCTGTCTGCCGGGGGATTCGCTTACGGACGCCGGCGTGTTCGGCCTTAGAGCGGCGGAAAGCGCGGTTAAGCTTCTCGGGGAAAAAGGAGAATAATCAAAGATCATGCTGACATCCGGAATATTGTATCAGGCACCTGTTTCGTTGATCCCGTTCATCTGTATGGCCGCAGGCTTTCTGCTGACCTTTCTGCTGTTGAAATGGCCCCCGGCTTTTCTGCCCAGAGACCACGGCAGGGCTTATGCCGTAAACGGGGAAAAATCCCAGGGTAAGCTAAGGGGCGTCGGGCTGCTTTTCGTTCTGGTTTTTATGTTGCTTTCCCTTATCCTTCTGCCGCTTACCCTGGAGTATGCGGGGTATCTCGCGCTGCTGTTTTTTTCGATGCTCTTCGGTTATCTGGATGACGCGGCGAAGACCCCCTGGTCGGATTATCTGAAGGGAACGCTGGACTTTGCGATATCCGTTTTGACGATGGCGCTTTTTCTGGAATTCAATCCCGCGGAGCTGGTGATTTTCGGACGGGTCCTCCAGATCCATCCGATCCTTTATTTTGTGCTGGGGATCGTGCTGATCTGGACCTCGGTGAACGTGGTCAACTGCTCAGACGGCGTGGACGGGCTGTGCGGAAGTGTTTCCGTGGTCGGCATCGCCGCCTTCGGCGTGCTCACGATGGGATGGGGGGGCATCAACATACCCTCCGGCGCCGCGATGATGATCGGCTGCCTGCTTGCCTATCTCTGGTTCAATCTTTCCCCCAGCAGCATGCTGATGGGGGATGCGGGCTCCAGGGCGATCGGCTTTTTTCTGGCGGTGCTGGCGATGAAAAGCGGCCATCCGTTGGCCTTTGTCCCGTTTTGCCTGGTGATGATCCTGGACGGAGGGCTCGGCCTCGTGAAGGTGTTTTTTCTGCGCTTCTTTCACATTTCTTTTTTTAAAAACACAAGGATGCCCCTCCATGACCATTTCCGCAAAACAAAGGGCTGGTCGGACACGCAGGTCGTGGGCAGGTATGTGATCCTGCAGGCACTGCTTTGCGGGGCGGGGCTTGGCGCGGTGCTTTTTCTTCACGGATAAAGCAGGCCGCGTCTCTTATCGCCTTCGGTGTGCCTGTTCCCTGCCCCTGATCCGGAAAATAAAGCAGATATCCCCGTCCTTCCAGCGCACGATCAGGCTTCCGCCCAGCTGTTTTGCAAGAGACTCCGCGACGGATAAGCCGATCCCGTAGCCGCCCTTGTCGGAATGGGCGGAATCCTCCCTGTAGAAGCGTTCAAAGAAGCGCCGGAAATCCACATTTTCGCCGGCGGCATAGGAATTGGAAACCATCATGCGGAGGCTCCGGTTATGGAGCTCCAGCCGCACGCGGATATGCCCCTTCGCATCACAGTATTTCACTGCGTTATCCGTAAGCAGCGTCAGAAGCTGGCGGAATTTTGTTTCCGAGGCATTTAAGGTGATGCCGGGAGCGATGTCCGCGGTAAGCTCCTTTTCCTCTCCCGCCGCCAGGGAACGGAAGGCCTCCACGGTCTCCCCGGCAGCTTTTGAGGCGTCAAATCTGGCCCGCTTTTCCTTGCTTTCCCGTTCATCGCTGCGGGCGATCAGCACAAGATTCTGCACAAGGCCGGAAAGTCGGTCCACCTGTCTGATCGTGGATCGGGTCCATTCGGTTTCTCCCGATTCGATTTCCTGCATTTCCGTATTCGCGCGGATCACGGACAGGGGTGTTTTCAGCTCGTGGGAGGCGTTCGTGATGAATTCCTTTTGTTTTTTGGCGTTTTCGATCTCAGGCTTCAGCACCTTCGAGGAAAGGACTTTCATCAGGATAAAGGCCAAAAGGGTTCCCAGGCCAAGCAAAGAGAGGGCGGCATAGAGCACGCGGTTTGTGGTGGCCACCTCCCCGCTGCGGTCCAGATAGATCACGAGCTGTCCGCCGTTTTTTCTTTCCGCGACCCGGAAAAAGAAGCGGCCGATGCTGTTGAAGAGAGTGGGGTTTTTCCGGGCGAGCTCCGCGTAGGAGATCATTGCGGCCTCGTCCTCAAGACCCAGGTTGTGCGTGATCACATCCTCCACGCTTCCGTCCGCGGAAAAGCGCACGGCAAAGTAGCGGATGGAATAGCCGAACTGCCTTGTCCCGGGAGAGAAGCTGCCGGAACGGAAATAGTCAGAGGGGGCAAATTCCACGATATCCTCGATGGATTCGCCGTCACCGGCAGCGGGCGCCTGCGTTGAAGCAGTGTCAGCGGGTGTCTGAGGCGAATCGATATCAGCGGGCGCCTGCGTTGAATCGGTGGCAGCCGGTGCCTGAGGCGGAGCCGCCGGTGCCTGGGAGGAGGCAGCCGGAGCGCCGGCTTCGGAGGGGCTGCCCGGAGAATTGCCCGGACGGGAGGAGCTCGGGAAAAGACCGCCCGCAGCCGGCATGCCTCCCGGTGAAGCGGGGGGCGGGGTATTATTCTCAGGCCCCTGGGAGACAACGCCGTCCCTTGCGGCGATATAGTCCATCACCTTATCCACATCGGAGAGCAAGGTGAATTCGGCGTAAAGCCAGATCAGTCCGCCCATGATCATCATCACAATGAAAAAGGAAAGGGTGGAGATCAGGATGAACCGGAGCCGCAGGCGTCTGATCTCCCGCTCATTCATCGGCTTTTCCCAGAAAGTATCCGCTGCCGTCCGAGCGGACGGTGATCATGGAAGCCACGGAGGAGAGCTTACGGCGCAGGAAATTCACATAGAGCCTGAGGGTTTCCGCCCTGGCCTGCTCTTCATTGCGCCAGAACTGGGAAATCAGCAGCTCCTCCCTGACGGGGACAGCGCCGCTCTTCATCAGCTCCCTTAAAATCCCGGCCTCCTTCAGAGAGAGTCTGAGGGAATTCTCCGCCTTCAGTGTCAGTGTGCTGATATCGAGCGTAAAATCCTCATAGTTAAGCAGCTCCTGAGCGTAGGCCGAATTCCGTCTGGTCATGGCCCTGACCCTGGCCAAAAGCTCCTTCATTGCGAAGGGCTTGGGCAGATAATCGTCCGCCCCGGCATCCAGACCGGCCACCCGGTCGTCCACCTCTGCCTTTGCGGTCAGAAGCAGCACCGGGGTGCGGATCCCCCTCCGGCGCAGCTCCTTCAGCACGGAAATGCCGTCCCGTCCGGGCATCATGATATCCAGGATCATGCCGTCATAACCATTCTGCAGGGCGGCGTTCAGCGCGCTTTCCCCGTCCAGAAAGGCATCCACGCAAAAGCCCTCCCTGGTCAGCAGCGTGCTGACCACATGGTTTA
>CAMOOZ010000140.1 GCA_946621895.1 uncultured Lachnospiraceae bacterium
GAGCTGTCCAGAAACGCCGGTGTGGAGATGAGCCCCATCACCTCCGGACCCATCGTGAACGAGAGTCTGGAAACAAACATCCCCGGCGTGTTCGCCTGCGGCAACGTGCTGCATGTCCATGACCTGGTGGATTTCGTGTCCCAGGAGGCGGAGAAGGCCGGCGCAAACGCGGCGAAGTTCGTGCAGAACGGCTGCAAGAATGTCGAGGGCGGAAAGGTCATCGAGCTGAAGGCCACCGATGGCGCCAGATATACCGTTCCCTCCACGATCCGCGTGGATCAGATGGAGGATCTGCTGACCGTGCGCTTCCGCGTGGGGGCAGTCTTCAGAAATTCCTTTGTATCTGTCTATTATGACGACGAGCGCGTGATGCACAACAAGAAGATGATCATGGCGCCCGGCGAAATGGAGCAGGTGGTCTTAAAGAAGAAGGATCTGGAAGCGAAGCCCGACCTGTCGAAGATCACGATCAAGATCGAGGCGGAGTAAGGAAGGAGATATACAGAATATGGAAAAAAGACTGCTGACCTGCATCCAGTGCCCCCTGGGATGTCAGATCACCGTGGAATATGAGGGGGATAAGATCGAGAGCGTGACGGGGAATACCTGTCCCAGAGGGGATAAGTATGCCCGCAATGAGATCCTGCACCCGGTCCGCACGGTCACGAGCACCGTGGTCGTGACCGGCGGGGAAAAGCCCAGGCTGTCCGTGAAGACCGCCGCCGGGATCCCGAAGGGCAAGATCTTTGAAGCGATGAAGGAGATCGATGCCGTCAGGATGACCGCACCGGTCAAAATCGGGGATGTGGTCGTCAAAAATGTGGCCGGCACCGGCATCGATGTGATCGCTACGAGAAACATTGATGCCGCCTGAGCAAAGCGGCCCTGCGGGCGATGCTTGCATCAGCCTGCAGGGACATTTTGCGAAGGCCCCCAGGAAGGATGAAGCAAAGCGGAATCCGACCTGGATGCCGCCTGAGCAAAGCGGCTATGGATTAAAGAAGGCTGCTTCCGAAAGGAAGCGGCCTTTTTCTTGCTTTTCCCCCCTGTTTGCGGTAGTATTTTCCTATGGTTTTTTCCAGTACAGTCTTTCTTTTTCTTTTTCTGCCGGCGGTGATCGCCTGCTATTTTCTATTACCGGGGCGTTTTCGCAACGGGGTGCTGCTTTGCGCCAGCATCCTTTTTTATGCCTGGGGAGAACCCAGGTTTATCTTTATCCTCCTGTTTTCCGTATTGCTCAATTATCTGTTTGCGCTCCAGATCGATCGCGGGAAGAAACCCGCAGCAGGAGACAGGCAAAACCTCCGTTCACCTTGCGATCAAGGCGATACCGATCGTCAGACTCCGTCGAAACCCGCGAAGCGGGATCCGTCGGAACCTGCGAAGCGGGCTTCGTCGGAACCTGCGAAAAACAATAAAAAGCTCTGGCTGGTTCTTGCCCTTGTCTGGAATATCGGCCTGATCTTTGTCTTCAAATATCTGGGCTTTTTCGGGGAGATCGTGGAGAAGGCATCCGGTCTTAAGCTTCCCCTCCCGGAGATCGCGCTGCCGCTGGGCATTTCCTTTTTTACCTTTCAGGCGATCTCCTATGTGGTGGATGTCTATCGGGGAGAGGTGCCTGCGCAGAAAAATCCGCTGACCGTCGGTTTATACATTATGCTTTTTCCCCAGCTGGTAGCCGGACCCATCGTCCGCTATCATACCGTGGAGCAGGAGATCCTGGCGGGAAAGGATCGAAGGATCACGCCGGAGCGCTTCGGCTATGGAGTCTCCCGCTTTCTGGAGGGGCTTTTTAAAAAGCTGCTTCTGGCCAACCAGCTTTCCGTTTACGCGGATGCGCCGATCTCCGGCGGAACAGGCCTTTCCGGCGGCTCACCGCTTTATCTCTGGTTTTGCGCGCTTTGCTATATGCTGCAGCTGTATTATGATTTTTCCGGCTATTCCGATATGGCTATCGGCATGGGAGAGATGTTCGGTTTCCATTTTGAGGAAAACTTTGACCATCCCTATGCGGTAAAAAGCATCACGGAATATTGGAAAAAATGGCATATTTCCCTGAGCGGTTTTTTTCGGGACTATGTCTATATCCCGCTGGGAGGCTCCAGAAGGGGCCGCAAAATCTGGCTGCGGAATATGCTTATCGTCTGGCTGCTCACCGGCATCTGGCATGGGGCAAGCTTCAATTTTATCCTGTGGGGGCTGATCCAGTTTGTCCTGCTGGTAACGGAAAAGCTAGTGGTAAAGCCGGAGAAGAGGGGAAAGCTCTTTCAGAATATCTGGTGCGTTATCTCTTTAGTCACCATCTGTCTCTGGCTCGTGATCTTTCATGTGCCCGGACTTTCCCTTGCCCTCACCTGGCTATTCTGCATGTTCGGCGGAATGTATGAGGGCCCGGTGATCGACGGATACCTGATCGTCGCGCTCAGGGAGGCATGGCCCTTTCTGTTTGCAGGGCTTTTGTTTGTGTTTCCCGGGCCGGGAAGAATACTGCGAAAAAGCGTGGTTTATCCGCTGCTTTTGCTGATCCTGTTTCTCTGGGGGATCTCCTTCCTGATCCTGGGGGGGCATAACCCGTTTATCTATTTCAATTTCTAAGGAATTATAGAGGGAATCATGAAGATGATCAGCCTGATCAGAAAAAACAGGACTATCTCGATCGTGCTTGCAGCGCAGCTGCTGATCCTGATCCTTTTTGCATTGCTTTTCTGCCTCCATAAAGACGATCAGATGGAGGTGCTTCCGGTAAAACCGGAACAGTGCCGGGAAGTTGAGCTGGGAAGCCGGAGGGCCGGAGACTATACCATTGAGCTCAGTTATCAGACTTCGGAAAATGCTTCGGCTGAGTTTACGGCAACGGAGGATCAGGGCAGATTTATCCACGCTGGCATTATCCGTCTGGATCGCCTGAGAAGCTTTGTCTCCTATGATCTTCGGCTGAACGGGGATATCAAAAGCTCCCTTCGGCTGAACATTTCTGCCAATGCTCCTTCTGCGCTGCGGATCGACCGCATCCTTTTTCATTCAAACCAAAACGGCCTGAAAAGAGCCTTATTTCTCTTTCTCCTTCTATGCGCGGTGGTCGATATAGCCATGCTGAAAAGAAACCGGATGCGCTGCCATCGAAGAGCCCTGCTTTGTCTTGCCACCATCTTCCTGTTTACTGTGCTGCCGGTCTTTATTTACGGTCTTCCCGCGGGTCATGATCTGACAGATCATCTCCGCAGGATCGACGGCATCGCGACAGAGCTCCGATACGGGCATTTTCCGGTCAGGATCCAGTCCATGATGCGCGAGGGGTACGGAGACCCCGTTTCCGTTTTTTACGGCGATATTTTTCTGTATTTTCCCGCGATGCTGAGGCTGATGGGCTTTAATCTGACCGAAGCCTATAAAGGCTATCTGCTGATGATCTCCGCCGGTACGGTGCTGATCTCCTTTTATGCCTTCTTGCGGATGAGCGGAAGCTCTGCCCGCGCATTGCTGATGACGCTTGCCTATTCCACCTGCACCTATCGCCTTGTGGATGTGTATGTGCGGGC
>CAMOOZ010000141.1 GCA_946621895.1 uncultured Lachnospiraceae bacterium
AACTCGCTGATCAAAAAGACAGATCAGGTCTCACTGGATCCCATGCAGTATGTGGATAAAAAGATCGCCGCCTACAAGAATCCGAACGGCGTGAATTATCCGAACCCCTATATGACAAGCGCCTACAGCGGGATGATGTTCAACAGCTATTGCTGAGGGGCGAAGGCAGAAAAGATCTGAAGAGCCGGGACGGCAGCGCCCCGGCTCTTCTTTATGCCGCGGGGGCACAGCCTCTTCACTCTATCCGGTTCACCACGCCCATGAAGAAGGGCATATCGTGATAGCGGCTCATCAGGCAATAGAAGAAGGGCCTGTCAAAGATCAGCTCGATCTCCTCCCTTTCCATCTGCGGAGCCGCCGCGGAAAGCATCACCGCTGCCGTGACGGCCGCAGCCTTTGTCCCGTTTTCGTCCAGCTCGATATGCGTCTTGTGGATCACATCGGAGACATTCACCGCCCCGTCGGTCATCCGGGAAAAATCCGCTTCCGGCGTGAAGCAGGCGGAAATCCCGGTCTTTTGCAGCGAAGAAACAAGGCTGTCGGAATAGTCATAGCTGTATTTCGGAAGCGTCAGGATCAGATCTGCTTTTGTGGAGGCAGACTGTGCTCCGGAAAGCGCTTTTCCGGAAAGCTCCTTTAACAGCTCCTCCGGGGTTTCCCCCTCCTTCGGCAGAATGCCCAGATAATAAAAGCCGTTCTGATACTGCTTGATGAACGCGTCCCTTCCCGCCACGATCGTATGCGTGTCCTCATGGAAGGAATACAGGCCATCGGCGTCTGTGCTGCTCCCGTCCGCGTTCGTAAAGCTCAGCTCTCCCGGCTGCGGCGTGAATTTATCCACCCAGGCGCCTTCAAAGAAGGTGGCGTTGATCAGGATCAGCTTCATCGCATCCTCAAGGCTGTTCAGGATCGAGGGGATCTGACCCTCCGTTTTTTCCTCTACCCAGTGATTGATCGTATTCAAGCTTTCCGGATCGGAAAAAGCCAGCTCCCCGATCTCCGCGTCATATGCCTCCCCGATCCTTTCCCGATAGGGATCCAGGATGGTCCCCTGTGCATTATCCGTATTGATCCAGGCGGAATTAGCCGTTTCAAACGCATTCTTCCGGACGGGATTCGGCATGAAATCCTCTCCCATCTCCGTAATGACCGTTTCTTTTACCTCTTCATATTCCCCTCTCATCAAGGCGGCAAAGGTCTGAAAATCCTGCTGCCCGCTCAGAGCCTTCTCCAGCTCTTCCCGGGTCTTTCCCCCGGCGCCCTCCGCCACCATGCCCATGCACTGCTCCACGGAAAAGGGCGAGATCAAAATGTTTTCTCCGGGATGGCTTTGCAGCTCGCCGGAAAGAAGCGTCAGGCCGAGATTCCCCAGTGCTTCTGCAGCAGCTTCTGCAGCCTCCTCAGGCACTTCCTCAGACGCTTCCTCTCCGGGTTCTCCTTCTTCCGTCGTCGCTTCTGCCGCCTGTCCGGGCTGATCCGGCTGTTCGGGGAAAACCGGCTCTGCCGGGGGCGCATCCGGCGTTTCCGCGCCGCTTTCCGCCTGTTCCTCAGGCGGTTTTCCCGCGGGGCTGCTGTTTTCCGCCTTCTGCCCGAGGCTGCGCATGGCCAGTGAGCCGATCAGCACCACCGCCATGAAGACAAGCATTTTTATCCAGCTGCTTTTCATCGTAATCTTCCTCCCTTGATCTTTCTCTGCCCGATCCCCGCTCATATCGCGCGAAGCTCCAGCGTCCCGCGCGAAAATATATCGGAAACGAATTATCCAAAACGAATTAAATAAATTCGTTTTGGATATCGTCGCTCGCAGAATAATTGCGGGTTTGAGCAAGCTCAAACCGCAATTGCTTTGTTCGCTTACTATAGTTTCCTGTATCTACAGCTCCTTATCCGCCAGCGTAAGCGCCTCCAGCATGACCCTGTCCATATCAAAATACTGATAGCTGCCAAGCCGCCCCGTGAACACAAGCTTTTCCTCCTTATCCGCAAGCTCCCTGTATTTCGCGTAAAGCTCGAGATTCTGCTGATCGCCCATCGCGTAATAGGGCTCCTTCCCGGGTGTCCATTCCTGCGGGTACTCCCAGGTCACCACGGTGTCCGGCTGTTTCCCGAAGGTAAAGTGCTTATGCTCGATCGTCCGGGTGTACGGAATCTCACGCTCCGTATGATTGACCACCGCATTGCCTTGGTAGTTTTCAACCCCCGGCATTTCCCGGTGTTCAAAGCGCAGGGAACGGTATTCCAGATGGCCCAGGCGGAAATCAAAATACTCGTCGATCATGCCCGTGTAGATAACCCGGGAGAAGCTGTCTGAGGTTTTCGCGATAAACTCCTTATAATCCGTGTTCAGGAAAACGGGAGTATCCCCCAATAGGCTTTCTGCAAGAGCCGTATAGCCCTGCACCGGGATCCCCTGATAAGGATCGGAAAAATAATTGTTGTCATAGGTAAAGCGGAGCGGAAGGCGCCTGATCACGGAGGCCGGCAGCTCCTCGCAGCTTTTGCCCCACTGCTTTTCCGTGTAGCCCTTCACCAGCTTTTCATACACATCCGTTCCCACCATCAGAAGCGCCTGCTCCTCCAGGTTTTTCGGCACATAGTCCGGAATGCCCGCAAAGGGAAGCGCGGCGATCTGTTCCCGGATCTTTTCCCTTGCCTGCTCCGGCGTCCGGATGCCCCAGAGCCGGGAAAAGGTATTCATGTTAAAGGGCAGGTTGTACAGCTCATCCTTATACCAGGCGATCGGCGAATTCACATAATGGTTGAATTCCGCATGCGCGCAGGCGTAATCCCATACCCTTTTGTTCGAGGTATGAAAAATATGCGCCCCGTAGATATGGACATCGATGTCCAGGCGCTTTTCCGTATAACAATTGCCCGCGATATGCGGCCTTCTTTCGATCACAACGCAGGTCTTTTTCCGCCTTCTGCATTCCGCGGCAAAGGCGGCTCCGCAGAGTCCCGCGCCCACGATCAGATAATCATAGTTCAATTCTTCTCCCCCTTCTCTTTCTTCATGATCGTCAGGATTTCGTTCACCCGCTGTCTCACCGTGTGCCGCTTCAGCACGGTTTCCCGCCCGTGCTTCGCGATGTCTTTTCTTTCCTCCTCATGGGTAAGATAATACTCCGTTTTGTCGAGGAGCTCGGAAAAACCGTCAAAGATGACAAAATCCTCTCCCGGCGTGAACAGCGTATGAAGCTCTGCCCGGTCATTGGTGATCAGAAACCCGCCGGACATCAGGATATCATAGACCCGCAGCGGAACCCCGCTGGCGATATTCGGGATCGTCAGATTCAGATTGATCTTACTCTGATTGTATAAAACGGGAAGCTCCCGCCAGTAATCCACCACCGGCTCCAGCCGCAGCCCCGGCGCCTTCTTCAGCACGGCATCCGGCGGGGCCTCGCTCCCGAAAAGCGTGACCGGATATTTTGCCCCCAGCGTCTCCAGCACCCTCAGCCTTTCCTCCCTTGCGGTCTTATAGCCCAGCACATTGCGGACAAAGAACATCGCCAGATCCGCCTCGGAATCCACCGGCGCCTCGAGACGATAGGTTTTCAGGATCCTCTCCAGCACCTCAGGCGTCAGCAGATATTCCAGCAGGTTTCCTCCGGAAACATGGAGCTGCGCCTCAATGCAGGCATCCATATAGCCCTTCAGATAGGGATCAAAGGTGTTTTCCAGCGCGTCATACTGGTTTTTCGCATAAAGCGTGCCCACAAAGGAGATCTCCGGCGCAGGCGCCGCGTCCCCGGCCTTTTCCGCCAGCACTCCCGGGATCCGCTCCTCGGAGGCACCCAGCGGAAGATGATAGATATGCTTTACGCCCTTTGCCTTAAACTCCAGATAATCCGCCCGGTCAAAAAGAAAAATATAATTGCGCGGATTAAAAATGGAGGCCCGGTACATCCCCGTCAGCGCGGCATCGCAGGACCAGCTGACATAGGGCGTGTCCATCCGGTCACAGGCATCGGCGATCCGGTCAAAATAATCTATGGAAAAAACAAAATCAAAACGCTCCTTCCACAGCGCTGCCAGAAATTTTCCTCTGAAGCCCGTGTCCGTCAGCGCATTTGCGTGGCTTTCCGAAAACACCGTCACCCTGCAGCCAAGGGATCGGAACGCCGCCTCCACATCCCTTCCGTTATAGGCCTTCCATTGATAAATCAGAATGTTCATGTTATACTCGCTGACACAATGCTTTCGTATTTGAGTCGGTGCATATGAAAAATCTGTCCATTTCCTGCTGCATGATCGTAAAAAACGAAGAAAAGAGGCTCGGCAGATGTCTGGAGTCCCTAAAGCCCTTTGGCTTTGAGCTCATTATCGTGGACACCGGCTCCGAGGACGGCACGGTGCGCCTGGCCTCTGAATATACGGATAAGGTCTTTCATTTCCCATGGCAGGAGGATTTTTCCGCCGCCAGAAATTATTCCCTTGCAAAGGCCGGTTTCCCCTATATCTTTATGATGGACGCGGATGAGTGGATCGTTTCCCTGGATCCGGAGGAAATCGGCTATCTCAGAAAAAAGCTGCCGGACCAGGTAGGCGTGGTCACAAGACAAAATATGGAGGGAAACCGGATCGGCACCACGGATCACACCGAGCGTTTCTTTTCCCGACGGCTCTATCATTACCGCGGCAGGATCCACGAGATGCTTGCTCCCATCCGCGGGAAAGAGCTGCCCTGCCTGCTCACCTCCTGCGTGATCGGTCACTCCGGCTATGACATGAGCCCGGAGGAACGGGCGGCCAAGGCCTGGCGGAACGAGCATCTGCTGCTGAAGGAGCTGGAGGAAAACAAAGACCCCTCCATGGAGCCCTATCTTTACTATCAGCTCGGCAAAGCCGCCGAGATCCTCGAAGATTACGAAAAGGCCTGCGCCTGCTTTGAAAAAACCCTGAGCTATTCCCTCGATCCATCTTTGGCCTATGTGGAGGCCGCCGTGCTCCGCTTCGGTCTGGATAATCTTCTTCTCGGCCGGATCGACGAAGCGCAGGGAATCCGCGCGCTCACGGATCTTTTTCCAGAATCCCCGGACTTTGCCTTTGTCCTGGGCGAGGTCTGCCGGGCTGCCGGATTGAAAGAGGAAGCCGCGGCCGCCTACCAAAAGGCGCTGTCCATGCCGGCGGGAAGCTATCCCCATGCGCTTTCCGAAAAAGGCCTGATGGCTTTACGGAAATAGGCGATAGTCTTTTTCAGGCCCTCCTCCAGTGCCACCTTCGGCTCCCAGGAAAGCTCTTTTTTCGCCAGCTCGATCACGGGCTTTCTCTGCGTCGGATCATCCTGCGGGAGCGGCAGATAAACGATCTTCGAGGAGCTCCCCGTCAGCTCAATGATTTTTTTCGCCAGCTCAAGCATCGTAAACTCACCGGGATTTCCCAGGTTTACCGGCCCCGTAAAATCATCCGGCGTGTCCATCATCCGAAGCATCCCCTCGACCAGGTCATCCACATAGCAGAAGCTCCTGGTCTGGGAACCGTCCCCATAGATCGTAATATCCCTGTTTTCCAGTGCCTGCACAATAAAATTTGACACAACTC
>CAMOOZ010000142.1 GCA_946621895.1 uncultured Lachnospiraceae bacterium
AACGGAGCTGATTGTTGATCACGAACTGCCCCATCATAAACGGCGCGCCAAGCAAAATGATCCGCAGATAATCCTGCGTGTCCTTCAGCGTGGTGGGCGTGGCGCCCAGAAAGAAGGAAAGCGGCGTAAGAAAGAGGATCCCAAGCGCGGCAAAGAGCGTGCCGATCAGCAGAGAAAGGACAAAGCCCGTGGCCGCCATTTCATCCGCCTCATCCGATCTTCCCGCGCCCAGCATCCTGGAAATATAATTCCCGGAGCCGTGGCCGCAGAAAAAGCCGAAGGCCTGGATGATCGCCATGACGGAGAAAACAAGGCCCACCGCCGCCGTGGCCTGGGTGGAAATGCTGCCCACAAAATAAGTGTCCGCGGCATTGTAGATCCCCGTGACCATCATGCTGATGATCGTGGGCACCGCAAGGGCGCTGATGAGCCGCGGGACCGGTGTTTTGGTCAGATAATCAAAGCGTGAAACCCCCTGGTGCAAAGCGGATCAGTCCTTCCAGTAAATATCCAGATTTTCCCCGCCGTAAAGGGGCTCATTAAACTGGGCGGGCCGTCCGTTGATATTCGTCACGATCCCCTTGCCCATCGGTTTGGCCAGATCAAAATCGATCACATCAAACACATTCACAAAGACATATTCCGGCCTGCCGCTGAGGCTTACCGGCTTTCCGTTCACGAAAACGCTGATCGTCACAGGCTCCGGCGCCGGCTCCTCCACAGCCTCCTCCTCGGCCTTTTTCTGTGCCTCTTCCTCAGCCCTTTTCTTTTCCTCCGCCGCCTTCAGCTTTTCCATCTCCCCGTCGTCATCCGCCAGCTCGGAAAAGCTCTCCGCCCGCAGGGCAGCTTCCTTTGCCTTGCGCTCATCCTCGTCCACATCGGAGAGATAGCGCTCCTCCAAAGACCAGATCAGCGCGAAATTGTCATAGACCTTTGTGTCCAGATCGGCGCGCTTGTTATTCACATAGTAGAAGGTGCCCGGCTCCAGCGTCACATCCATGAATTCCACGATCTGCCTGATCGTATAATAGGGCAGAAAGAGGATATCATCGCCCTCCTGAATATCGTAAAATTCCGACTGCAGGCTGCCGTTTACGCTGGCGAATTTCGGCAGCGTCACCTTTTTTTCGTTCACGGTGACGGTGATGCTCTCCCTGCATTCCGGCAGCTTCCCGATCTCCAGGTGGGCCGGCTCCCCGGCCGTGGACTCCTTCACCAGGATCACATCGTTGGAGCGCACCGGCGTGTTCATATCCGCCTCCTGCCCGTTCACGGTGATCCTGGCCGCCTCGCCGATCTGGCCCCGCTGGATCCTGGCCACTCCGTTTACCCGGTAATTCAGCTCCTTTCCTCTTCTGGGGAAAAGCCTGTCGTTGGGGAATTTCACCTGCATCGCCACATCCACCACGGCCAGCCGGGAATTGTCGTAGAGCTTATGCCGCTTGCCGTTAAAGGTCACAAAGATGAAATTATTGCTCTGCTCATAGAAGCTCAAGCAGATGCCGATGGGCGTCACGAGCAAAGAGTCCTTTTCGATGGAGGAATCCTGAAACACGATCCTTTCCATCACCTCTTTTCCCCGAAGCGCCACTCTTTCCCGCTGGATCCCCAGCTTGTCCGCCAGCTCATTGGTAAAGCCCGGCAGCTTCCCGCCGCCGCCCACGACGAACACGGCGGAAACGGATTTATCCCCGTTTAATTCCCTGATCTTGTCTGCGATCTCACCGGTCATTTTATTGACCACCGGAAACGCGGCCTCCAGCACCTCGCTGGTCTCGATCTTCTGCGTAAGGCCCATGATGTCCTTAAACTCGATCGTTCCGCCCTGGCAGGTGGCCCGTTTGATCTTTTCCGCCTCCGTAAACTCCACCAGGCAGCGGTGCGCCACCACCTCTGTCAGCGCATCCCCGGCCATCGGGATCATGCCGTAGGCGATGATGGAGCCGTCCTTTGTCAGGGAGATATCGGAGGTGCCCGCGCCCACATCCACGAGCGCGATATTTAAAAGCCGGTAGCGCTCCGGGATCGCGAGCCCGATGGCGGCGATGGGCTCTAAGGTCATATTCGCCACCTCAAGCCCTGCGATCTCGACGGCCCGGTAGAGCCCGTCCACCACATCCTCGGGCAAAAAGGTGGCGATCAGATCCGCGCCGATGGTCTTTGCCTTATGCTCCTCCAGATTGCCCATCAGATAGCCGTTTAAGTAGTAGCGGATCACGGAATACCCCACACAGTAAAAGGCAATGCCGCTCTTCTCCGTATCCGTGAATTCCCCGTAGGCCTTTTCGATCCCCATGCTGGCCAGCTCAAAGATATCCTCTTCGGTCACCGGGCGCTCATTGTCGAATTCCATCTCCACATGGGTGGTCACGGTCCGCAGCACCCTGCCGGCCGCCGCGATGCAGACATCATGAAGCTCTCTGCCCACATCCTGCTCGATCAGCGTCTTCACATCCAGGATCGTCTCGCCGACCTTCCGGATATCGTGGATCTGTCCGTCCAGCATGGCTCTGGATTCATGCTCCTTCACATGCTGGGAGACGACGACAAAATTCTCCCCTTCCTTATAACCCGCCGTCCCGACGATGGAACGGGTGCCGATATCCAGACCGAAAACCAGATTTTTTTCCAAGGCTTCGTACTCCTTATAAGATGAACTTATGTAAACTGATTATATTTTATGTAAACCAACTTCCTAAAATTTTCTCCACCTGCTTCAGTGCCTCCTCCGGCGCCCCCTCGTTATCGATCACCCGGGTGCATTTTGCCCGAAATTCCGCATCAGACAGCTGGGACGCCATGATCCCCCGGATCCTTTCCTCGTCGTAGCCACGGGATTCCCTAAGCCGCTTTGCCCTTACCTCCGGCGAGGCATAAACATACCAGACCTCGTCCAGTATTTTATCATATCCCCGCTCCAAAAGCAGTGCCGCCTCCAGAAAGAAAAAGCGTTTGGTGCAGCGCTCCAGCCTGCGCCGGATCTCCTCCTCCACCTTCGGATGGATGACCGCGTTTGCCTGCTTTAAACGCTCTTCATCAGAAAACAGGCACTTTGCCAGCAAAGGCGCGGAAATCTCCCCCTCCGCATCCAGTATTTTTCTTCCGAAAAGCTGCAGAAGCGGTTCATAGCAGGGGCCTCCGCGGCGCTCCAGCTCTTTTGCCAGCAGATCTGCCTGCAGGATCTCCGTATCTTCCCTTTGGGCCAGATAAGTAAGAATCGTGCTTTTCCCGCAACCCACCCCGCCGGTGATGCCGATAGTTTTTGTACGATAAGGATCAGTCATTGGTTTACATAACGCTATTGAGCCAGATGGTTCGTTCTGATTGGTTTACATAACTCTCTATTGCCGGGTGGATCGCGCAGGTTAGTTTACATAACGACAATGCTGCTGTGGTTTACATAACTCATTTCGCCTCGCCCCAGTTCATCCCCGTGTGGACATCCACGGTCAGGGGCACCTCCAGCGCCGCCGCGCCCTCCATCTCTTTTTTCAGGATCTCCT
>CAMOOZ010000143.1 GCA_946621895.1 uncultured Lachnospiraceae bacterium
GCCGTGTAGAAGATCGGCTGCTTCGCCGATTTCAGCGTGAGCTTGATCACCGGGTACTGCCCCAGCATGGAAGTATATTCCTCCCCGCAGTCCATGATCTTCATGCCGTCAAAGTACCGGCGATTATCCACCGGATTGCCGTCATAATCTCTCTCCGCCTCAAAAAAGGTGCGCAGCATGGACAGCGCCAGGGTCTTGCCGAAGCGCCTGGGTCTCGTAAAGAGCGTGACCATCCCGCCCATTTCCACCACATCGCGAATCAGGAGTGTTTTATCCACATAGTAGCATCCGTCATCGAGTATTCTTTTATAGTTTTCATAACCGATCCCGATTTTCTTCATGGCTGCTTTCTCCTTTTCCCGCGCAGCTATCCAAAACGAATTAAATAAATTCGTTTTGGATATCGTCGCTCGCAGAATAATTGCGGGTTTGAGCAAGCTCAAACCGCAATTGCTTTGTTCGCTTACTATAAAATGCCGCTCATCCTTTTCACTCGTCTGCATCCGGATTTGCTGTATTTTTGCCTTTTCAAAGGATATACGAATACACCGTGTTATGCTGTCAGAAACGAATGAAGTGCCTGCTTTCGTTCGCTTTCCGCTAACGAGCCGGCTTTCACTCTACTATATTTAGGGATAGATTGCAAACCACGGATATGCCCGGGCGGCCTTGCTGCCCGTACGATTGGAATGCCCGGGCAGGTCGCTAAAGCGATATTATCGCTTTGCATCACGGCAAGTCGTATGCAAGCCGCTATTATTGCTTTGCAACCGTACAGGCGGAAATACGAAGGATGCTTGATGCGGGCGGTTAACATAATATCACAACTGATTGACAAATGACATCGATTCAGAGATAATTCGTAACAGTTCGACTTTGTTCGGTTACTATATATCGGTGCAGACAGGAGATATTCACTGATGAACACAGTAAAAACAAACAGAATCTTATCAATGGTTTTCCCCCTGGTGCTGCTGGTATGCTGCGCTGCAGCTGCGGGCTGCGGCAACGCTAACGCCGGGGCTCTTTCCGAAAACAGGGCCGCAGAGTCACAGGCGGCGGAGACTGAGCCTGCGGCGGATGAGAATATCAGGTCAACCCTTTCCCGTGAAGGATGTACGCTCGAACAGGTTTTGGTCTTAAGCAGGCACAACATCCGCTCTCCGCTGTCCGGGGCCGGATCAGCGCTGGATACGATCACTCCGCATGAATGGTTCAACTGGTCATCAGAGGCGAGCCAGCTCTCGGTGCGGGGGGGCACCCTTGAAACGGAGATGGGGCAGTATTTCCGAAAATGGCTTGAGGCTGAGGGCCTGTTTGATCCAAACTTTCAGCCGGGTGAAGAAGAAGTGCGGATTTACGCCAATTCCAAGCAGAGGACCATTGCAACCGCCGACTTTTTTGAGTCGGGACTTCTCCCTGTCTATGATGAACCAATTGAATACCACAGTGAGTTTGACGCGATGGACCCGACCTTCAATCCGGTGTTTACCTATCTCACAGAGGATTATGCGAAGGCCGCTGAGGCCGAGATCCATCAGGCCTATGATGCCGTCATAGAGAGCCTGGACGATAATTATGCGCTGCTGGAGGATGTGATAGATGTCAAAGAATCGGAGGATTTTAAAAACGGCAGCTTTACCGGATTTGAGACAGGAGACTCCGCATTTACCCTTGAAAAGGATAAGGAGCCTGCGGTCGCGGGGTCACTGAAGAAAGCATGCCAGGTCAGTGATGCCCTTGTTTTGCAGTTCTATGAGGAACCGGACAAAAAGAAGGCGGCTTTTGGACATGATCTCTCCGAAGGGCAGTGGGAAGCGATCGCTGAGATCAAGGATGTGTATGGGGATGTTCTTTTTTCTGCGCCGTCCATCGCGGTCAACCTGGCCCATCCGCTGCTTGAAGAAATGGAAAAGGAGCTGCAGACAGCGGACAGGAGGTTTACCTTTTTATGCGGCCATGATTCCAACCTGACGAGCGTAATGTCAGCGATCGGCGTTGATGAGTACAGCCTCCCGCACACGATCGAAAAAAAGACACCGATCGGGTCAAAGCTTGTCATCAGCAGATGGAAGGGCAGTAAAGGGGAAGAGCTGATCAGCCTTGATCTTGTCTACCAGAGCGCTGACCAGCTTCGGGAGATGTCCCTTTTGGGAATGGATAATCCGCCGGAAATCTACAGTCTCAGCTTAAAGGGGCTGAATGCAGATGAAAACGGAATGTATGGCGCGCCGGATGTGCTGAACAAAATGCATGAGGCGATAGGGGCCTATGACCGGTTGGCGGAGGAGTACTAAACGCGCATATAATAGCTCCGGCTGCCGATGGAATTCCCTTTACAGGAAAACTGCTTCCTGTCAAACAGGGTAAAAAAAGATATCTCAGGTCCGGAGCTTCTCAAAGCGCTCGATCCGGCAGGTATGCGCTTTTGTGTGCTCATCATAATCAATGCCCACAAACAGGAGCTGCCCCTGATAGTGGAGGAGGCTTTCAAAGTATTTTTTCTCCCTGATCTGCGCAATGGCGCCTTCCGCGCTTTTGTTATGCTTCAGCTCGATGATCATCGCGGGAAGAGAGGGCTTCACCGGGACATAGACCACATCCGCAAAGCCATTTCCCGTGGTCAGCTCCTTAAAGACATTGAACTTGTTTAAGGCAAAAAGATACGCCAGATAGATGGCGCTCTGCAGAGCATCCTCATTATTATAGCTCCGGTTGCTGGTCACATGGATATGGCTTCTCTCCAGCGCCTTAGCCACAGCCTCCTCATTACCCTTTAAGGTCTCCTCAAGCAGACCCTCCGACGCTTTGATGATCTGATCCGTCACCGCATATTCCGGCTCCACGGAGATCGCGTTGATCCACTCCTGGCGCACCTCGCCATTGGGGATGCGGCATTTTTTCTCTTCCCGATCGTAGGTCAGATAGCCCACATGCAAAAGATAGGTGAGCACATCGTCCATGGTACGGAAGGAATCCATGGTGTTTAAATATTGCGTCACATTGACGCTTACGCTTTCTCCGGCAAGCATCCGGATCACCGCGTCCTTTGTTCCCGCGAAATTATGCCTGATCCGGTCGGCGATCACTTCGTAGCTGGAGGTTTGCCCCCAGTAGCTGCCATACTCCTGCTTTTCCATGCTCACGACGACGGATTCCGGATTATAGAGCTCAATTCCTCTCTGGGTGTAGCCGTCATACCA
>CAMOOZ010000144.1 GCA_946621895.1 uncultured Lachnospiraceae bacterium
CGTGACAAGGGGGTCCTCCTTCAGCTTCTCCCACACCGGCTCAAGGCTGTCCCACATCGAAGCCTTATAGGGCAGAAACACCACCTCCCGCTGCGTGGGGATCCTGGCTTCGATCCCGTTTGCGGCCTGCAGCAGCGGTTTTCCCAGGCGCTTTAAGAGCTTCTTCGGATTGATCGTGCCGTCGTTTGTCTCATTGCTGCATTCCCAGAGCAGCTCGCAGTAGCGCTCCAGCGCGCGCACCTCCTCCGTGCCCTCGCCCTCGGCGTCTTCGATCAGGTTTCCCACCCCGATCGCTCCCTCCTGGCACTGCTGCAGGAGGGCCAGGGCTTCCTCCGGTTTGCCCTGCTCCGTTAACCGGACAAGCTCTTCATGCGCCTCCTGCAAAAGCGAGAGGGCGGAAAGACAGCGGTTTTTCAGATATTTTCGCAAAGCTCCATCTCCCTGATCCTTTTGATCGTTTCCGCATAAGGGCACTGTTTGCCGAAAAGAAGCGCAGTCCCCAGCACAAAGCCTTCCACGCCCATCGGCGCAAATTCCCTGATCTTGTCCATTCCGCAGGCGCCGTCCCAGTATACCCGAAAACCCATCTCCTTCCTGAGGGGCAGGATCTTCTCATATTTCTTCCGTACATAGGGCAGAAACATCTGGCCCGCGTTTCCCGGGTTCACGGACATCACCAGCACCTTCTCCACAATCCGCAGCATCTCATAAATCGTCTCCACGCTTGTGCCCGGATTCACGGCAATGCCCGGGACCATGCCGGCATTGATGATCCGCTGCAGCGTGGTGGAGGGATGATACTCCGCCTCGGGATGAATATAGATCGTATCTCCCTTTCGCAGCTCGCGGATAAACAGATCGATATTCGTGTTCGGGTGCTCGATCATCAGATGCACATCCAGGGGCGTGTCCGTGGCGGACCGGATATAGCGCAGATCATTCAGGGACATCGCGTAATTCGGCACATACCGCCCGTCCATGATATCGATGTGGAAGGAATCGATCCCGGCCCTGTCCAGCTCCTCCACTTCCCGCTTCAGATTTCCGAAATCGGCGCACATCATGGACGCCATTAATTCAAACCCAGCGTTTTTCATTGTCTTCTCCATGCTTTGCCAGCAGCTCCTTATTCTGTATAACAGGACAGCGCAGACCGGACCGCCTGCGGGTCAGCTGCAGGCATGCTGCCCTGGGTCATTTTCGAAGAGCCGCCGCCCTTTGCGCCGAGCTTCTCCCTGAGCAGCTGATCAACGGGCCTTACATCCCGGCGGGCGGAGGCAAGGATATAACGGTTTCCTGTCTTTTCCCTTAACAGGGCCAGCACAAAGCCCTCCGTCTTTTGCGTCAGGAGATTCACCAGCTCGCGAAGGGAGATCATGGAGATACCCTCTTCCTCAAGCAGAATATCCTCCTTCGTCTCAGGATAGGCTTTCGCCAGCAGCCGGATGTATTTCTGCTCAATGCCTGCCTTATCCTGCTTTTCCCCTTCAAGCTGGCGCTGCAGCGCCGTCACGGCCTCCGCCGTCTCCTGCGGCTTTACGGAAAGCAGCCTGCAGATCCTCTCTGTATTATCGCATTTATTCCGGTAATCCGAAAGGGCTCTTTCCCCGCAGAGCGCATGCAGCCTGATCCCGCCCTTATAATGCTCATGCGCGATGATCCGTAAAAGCCCCACCTCGCCGGTGCGTCTCACATGGGGCGCGCAGCAGGCGCAGATATCCACCCCCGGGATCGTCACGATCCGGATCGGTCCGTCGATCTCGATCTTGCTGCGGTAATCCAGGGTCTCCAGCACAGCCTTATCCGGATATTCCGCGGAAACAGGGATGTCCGCCCAGATCGCGCGGTTTGCCTCTGTTTCCAGTAAAAGGATATCCTCATCGGAAAGGAGACCGTCGTAGTCCATCGTGGTTTCCTTATCGCTTAAGCGAAAGCCCACATTGCGGAAACCGAAGCGCTTTTTCACCAGCCCGGAGAAGATATGCTCGCCGGTGTGCTGCTGCATTTTGGAAAAACGGAGTGAAAAATCGATCGCCCCTTCCACCTTTTCTCCGGGAGAAAGGGGTTTCTCCAGAAAATGCGTGATCACCCCGTCTTTGATCTGCACATCGATGACGGGCAGCCTGCGATCAGGCAGGGGCTTTTCCCCTGCCTGACTGTGATCCGGTGCGCCGCTTTGCGGCACGGCTTCATTTTGCCGCGCCGGCCATAAAAAGCCGGTGTCCGCGCTCTGCCCTCCCTCCTCCGGGAAAAACAGGGTCTGATCCAGCACCACGCCGTATAACGCCTGGCCCTTCCTGTTCATTTTTTCGCAGGACACCACCTTCCCCTGAAACGAGGAGGCGTAGGCATCCCGGTCATAAAGCTTTATCGTGTCCATTTTGACCTCTTTTCCCCGTCAACGGCTTGGGAATCCGTTCCCGCCATGCTTTTTATAGGAGTCGTAAATGCATTTTCTGAATGCGTTTACGATATGTCTCAGAACGGCTCCCTGCCGCCGGAATAGTTTCCCTGTCCGGGATTTAAGGGGCCGCCCTGCTGCCCGGAGCCTGGATAGTAGTAAAAATTATAGGGATTGCCCATCCGGGAAAGACCTCCGCAGCAGAGATTATTCCCACAGCAGAACAGATTGCACATCAGGTTTAAGAGACACATCCTTAAGCACCAGGAGCTGCCCGTGACCACGGTGCGGCCATAGGGATTTCTGCGCCTCTCATAGCGATAGCCCCCAAACTGAAGGGTTCTCACCAGATCCTCATAGGCGGAATTCCCGGGATCCATCTGCTGGGCCCTTTTGGCATGCTCAAGGGCGGTCACATTGTTTCCAAGACCTGCATTGGCCAAAGCGGAAAGATAGTACCATCTGGCATCCCGCTCCTCAATGCCGGCAAGGACATTTAAGGCCTCCCTGAAATGGCGGCTCCTGATATAGCTCTCCGCCGCATTCAGATGAAGCCTGCGCTCATCACTCTCCCCCGTGGCCCTGCTGCCCTGGGCGGCCTGCCGGAAAAAGGCCTCCCAGAAATCCCCGTAGCCGGTGCCGGAAAAGCTCCGGTAGCCGCCGTAGCTCTGGCCCGTGCCATAGCCGGCGCCGCCCCCGGATCTGATCCGCTGGATCTGCTCATAGGCCTGCTGGACCTGCTTGAATTTTTCCTCCGCTTCCTCCTTATTCGGATTGTTCAGATTCGCGTCGGGATGATATTTCCGGGAAAGCGCCCGGTAGGCTTTTTTGATCTCCTCCTCGCTGGCGGAGGGGCTTACACCAAGGACTTGATAAGGATCCATAAGCTTCTTTCTTCCTTTTCTTCCGGGCTGTTTCAGCGCTCATCCGTTCTTTTTTCCGGCATCTGTTCAATACACCGGTCTAAAGCGCACTGACGCAGGTACCTGCTTTTTGGCTGATTCCGCAGCACATGCGTCAGCTTACGCGTGTTGCGATCCGCTTCTTTTCAGTCTTTTTCCTGTTCCGCTTTATGGAAGCGCTGTTCAAAGCGCTTCCCCCGCCGAATTTTCGCCGCGAAGCGGCAATTACCCTTGAAAATTCGTGCGATCCGCCGGAGGCACTAAGGAAACGCTGATTAAATCAGCGTTTCCTTAGTTTTGCCCGCTCGAAGCCCGCCCAGACGCCGGAATAAAGGATATTCCGAAGAAGGTCCGCGCCCATTACGATGGGCAGGTATTCAAAGGCGGCTGTGCACTCCGCCATCATCAGGGTCAGGCAGTTTTCACAGAAGCTGTCGAAATCCTCGCGGCCGCGCAGCAAAAGAAGGGGATTAAAGTTCCCCTTTTTTTCATCCTTTTCCAGATCCTCATAGGCATCCGTCAGATAAATGAATTTGCCGAGATAAAAGCCCAGACGCCTTAAGGTCTCCGACCATTCATCTTCCGCATAGACAAACAGCTCGCTCATTAAGGAGCCGAAATATCCCGCGCTGACATCCATTGCCTCCTGCGGGGTGGCGCCCTCCCTGGTTTCCTCCTGCTCATAGGCGGAAAGGGCCTCCAGATTGGCTGTTACTGCCTCCGCCTGCCTGGGAAAGCGTTTGGCGATGCGGGAGGCCTTTTTCTTTAGCAGCTTCGCATAGGCATATCTGCCATGGCTTTTCTCATCCTTCCAGTCGTCCATGCACTGATAATAGGTCAGCAGCACATTCATTGCGGCGCCATAGTCCGTAAAACGGTTTTCATTGATGAAATGCCTGCGGGCCGGATGGGGCGCGCAGCGCACAAAGCCCTCTTTGTTTTCCGGCTCGTAAAGACCGGTCAGAAGAAGGATCAGAAAAGTCATGTCATAGGTGAGGGAAAGGCGGCCGGAAAGCCCGTATTCCTTTCCCAGGCGGTGGCACAGGCCGCAGTAATAGGTCTGATAAAGCTCAAATTCCCGGAACCTTAATTCCGGCTTGTTTACATTGACATATCCGAACATTCTGTCTGTCCTTTGACGGAGTCCTTCAGATCCTCCGCCATCACCCGCAGCGTGGAGCTGATCGTTCTGTTCTGCAAAACCCCGGTGATCATTCGCCCTGCCGTGGAGAAATCCCCCGTCTCAAAAGCCAGGGCGGAAATCAGATAATCAAATGTCGATTCATCCATGCCGGCGATCGGGAAGGACTCTCTGGCCCTGGCCAGCTGAAAGCAGTCCAGTGCATAGTGCAGATATTTCTGTTCATTTTCCTTTTCGCACTCCTGGGGAATATCCGTCCCGCTCTTTTCCCATTCCTCCCGCCAGCTTCTGAGAAGCCAGGCAGTGTACAAAAAGATTTGGCCCCGCTCACCGGCTTCTCCCTGCTTGATCATGGAGCAGCGCAGGGCTGCGCGATAGATTCTGAAGGCCTCTTCAAAGCTTCTGTCCACCATCTCCTGCGTGGCTGCCGGAGAAGGATGTGTCTGCTCTCTTAACGCGCGGGCCTCCCTTTCCTTCAGCGAGAAAAAGGTTCTGAGCAGAGAGGCATACCCGCAGTGGGGACATTGGTCCACATGATATTTGACGGGCTCCATCTGCTTATACCTGTGGTGCAGATCCATATCCCTTCCCACTGATATCAGCTTTCCATTTTTTATCGTGCGGATCACGCAGTTTTTCCAGCAAACCGGACATTGTACCTGCCTGTTTACCAGAAATTCGGACTCCAAAGACTCCGCGGGTTCTGAAATGCTTTCCTCCGAAATTTTTTCCTCCGAAACCGTATCTCCCGGTAGCTGCCCTCTCATTTTTTCTCCATTCCTATTTAAATGTTTCTCAGTCTGTTTTTCTTCTCCACCTGGCTTAAGACCTGCTCCTTCAGGACAAAATACTTTAACAGCAGCTCATTCATCTTCCCCGTCTCCCCGTTGCCATGCTCCATATATTCCCGGAAAAAGATTTTCCAGAAATTCATACAGACCTGACTGGAGAGTCCGAAGCTTTCCATGCAATAGCCTTCTTTTGTTTTTTCCATGGCTACCAAAGAGGCGAATATTCCCTGTAAATCAAACAGGCCATGCCCTCTTGCGCTGCCTGCCATATCAAAGAGCACAAGCTCTCCGTCCCTTACCAAAACGCTGTTCAGACTGATATCTCCGTGTACATAATTTCCCCGGTCAGCCACTGTCTCAATGAGCTGGGAGAAAACGGCAGTCTGGGCATTGCCCTCATCCCCGATCTGCCTGATCCACTCCCTGTAGCGCTCCTTGATATCCGGCAGACTGCCCTCCTGAATCTCCGTGCTGTGAATATCCAGCAGCAGCTTTGCAAAGAGGCCCGCCAGGGAGGGAAGCCTGTCCGGCTCATCCTTCAACACCGCGGCAAGGCTCTTTGCCCCCGCCCACTCATAGACGATGCCATAGCCGTTCTCTGTCTGCACCACATCATAGGGAATCAAAGTAGGAATTCCTGCCACCATGGCAGTCTGGGCGTATTTACGTTCCAGCTTAATGTCGGAAAGGGGAATGTCCGGCCCGTAGACCTTGACCATTTCCTCATCGGAAAGGGCGAAGAACTCCCCGTTTAAGCCTGAGCTGAGCTTTTTGCAGCCGTTAAGGCTTATCCGGCGCATGGTGCGCTCCACCTCCAGCACATCTGTAAAGCCGGTGACGGAAAAAATATCAAATACCTCATCGGACACATTAAAGATCCTGACCGGTTTCTTCTGCGTTTTCCGCAGATTTAACAGAACCCTTAACCCGGCGCTGGAGATATACTGCAGCTTGCCTGCGTCCAGCGCCACCTCCACCTGGTCATACAGGGAAAGCTCCTCCAGTAATTCCTTTTCCAGCGCAGGGGCATTGGTGCCGTCAATCCTCCCCTCCAGGGGAAAATGCAGTGTTCCGTTGATAAACTTTCCTTTCATATTTTCCTTCCCTGCTTTCTCTCATGCTGCGAAGCGGCAGCCAAAGGCATATCGGCGAATGCCGATATGCCGATTGGAACAGTGCAATTTGGGCCGCTTTCGCGGATCAAATTGCGGTCAGGGAAAATCAGCTGTCGAGCTGATTTTTCCTGCTTCCTCAGCCCGGTTTACGCATCGCGGCGCGCTTTCTCTGGGTGGAATCCAGAATCTTTTTCCTGATCCTCAAGCTCTTCGGCGTCACCTCGAGAAGCTCGTCCGTCTCAATAAAATCCATGCACTGCTCAAGGCTCATCTCCTTTTTCGGCGTGAGCCTTAAGGCCTCATCCGCGCTGGAGGAGCGGGTGTTCGTCAGATGCTTGGTCTTGCAAACATTCACCTCGATATCATCCGCGCGGCCGGTCTCTCCCACGACCATCCCGGCATAGACCCTTTCGCCGGGGCCGATGAAGAGCGAGCCTCTTTCCTGGGCGTTGAACAGCCCGTAGGTCACGGCTTCGCCGCTCTCAAAGGCGATCAGGCTTCCCAGCTTCCGGTAGGAGATTTCCCCCTTATAGGGCGCGTAGCCGTCGAAGATCGTGTTCAGGATCCCGTTGCCCTTCGTGTCCGTCAAAAACTGTCCGCGGTAACCGATGAGCCCACGGGCCGGAATGGAAAAGACGAGCCTTGTGTCCGCGCCCTTTCCGCTGCCCATTTCCTTTAGCTCTCCCTTCCTCATGGAAAGGGCCTCGATCACGGCCCCGGAAAACTCCTGGGGCACATCCACATAGGCCAGCTCCATCGGCTCCAGGAGCTTGCCGTTTTCGTCCTTTTTATAGAGCACCTCCGCCTTGCTGACGGAGAATTCATAGCCCTCCCTGCGCATCGTTTCGATCAGGACGGATAAGTGCAGCTCCCCGCGGCCGGAGACCTTAAAGGATTCGGTGGTGTCTGTTTCCTCCACCCGAAGGGAAACATCCGTGTTCAGCTCGCGGAACAGCCTGTCCCTGATGTGGCGGCTGGTCACATATTTGCCCTCCTGCCCCGCAAGAGGCGAATCGTTCACATTAAAATACATCGCGATCGTGGGCTCGGAAATCTTCTGGAACGGGATGGGCTCCGGCGAATCCGGCGCGCAGAGCGTGTCCCCGATATGAATATCCGCGATGCCGGAGATGGCCACGATGGAGCCGAAATCCGCCTCCTTCACCTCCACGCGGTTTAAGCCGTCAAATTCATAAAGCTTGGAAACCTTCACCTTCTTGGCGTATTCCGGATCGTGCGCGTTTACGATGACCACCTCTTCGTTCACGCTGACCTTTCCGTTTTCCACCTTGCCTACACCGATGCGGCCAACATATTCGTTATAATCAATGGTGCTGATCAGGATCTGCGTTCCCTTGTCGGGATCCCCCTCGGGGGCCGGGATCGCGGAGAGGATCGTGTCGAAAAGGGGCTGCAGGTCCTTCCCCTGCTCATTCGGATCAAGGCTTGCGTAGCCGGCTTTCGCGGAGGCATAGACCACGGGGAAATCCAGCTGGTCATCCTCCGCGTCCAGATCCATGAAAAGCTCCAGCACCTGGTCCACCACCTCCTCGGGCCTCGCCTCGGGACGGTCGATCTTATTGATGCAGCAGACCACCGGAAGCTTTAGCTCCAGCGCCTTGCGCAGCACAAATTTCGTCTGGGGCATCGTCCCCTCAAAGGCATCCACGACGAGGATCACGCCGTTTACCATCTTCAGCACGCGCTCCACCTCGCCGCCGAAATCCGCGTGGCCGGGCGTGTCCACAATATTGATCTTAACGCCTTTATAGGACACGGCGGTGTTCTTGGAAAGGATCGTGATCCCCCGCTCCCTTTCGAGCGCGTTGGAATCCATGACCCGCTCCGCCACCTCCTGATTCTCCCTGAACACGCCGCTCTGCTTGAGCAGCTCATCCACCAGTGTCGTCTTGCCGTGATCCACATGGGCGATGATCGCCACATTGCGGATATCCTCTCTTTTCTGAAGCATGCAGTTTACTCTCTTTCTGAATTACTGGGAACTTGGGTATTAGTTTACATAATTCTATATCGTGTAAAACCAGGTGCTGTCCATCTCCATCGCCCGGCTGACAAAGCTGTGCTCTGCGCCCTCCCCCGGCCTGTACTCCTGGTTCTGGATGCTGATCCTGGACCCGGGCGGGACAGAGGCCGTGATAAAGGCGTTGGAGCCGATGACCGAGCCCTTGCCGATCCTCGTTTCCCCGCCCAAAATGGAG
>CAMOOZ010000145.1 GCA_946621895.1 uncultured Lachnospiraceae bacterium
CCACCCTTGTCTTCTGGCCGCCGGAGAGAGTGGAGATGCTCCGCGAAAAGTCCTCCTCCGAAAAGCCGAGCCCCTTTAAGATACCGGTCGTCCGGCTGTTTAACGCATAGCCGCCCTTCCGGTCATACTCCTCCTGCAGATCATGCTGCTTTAAGATCAGGGCATCCAGCTGCTTTTGCCGTGAAGCGGCATCCGGGCTTTCCGCTGAGCGGGGCGCTGAAGAAGCGGCATCCGCCGGCATTTCGGAAAGCGCGTGGATCTGTCCGGTCAGAAGATGAAGCTCGCGCTCCATACGAAGGAGATCCGCCCTGGCATTGATCACCTCCTCCCGGATCGTGTTTTCCGAGGAGGTGTCATGGGTCTGCGCGAGATAGCCGATCACCGGCTCTCCCTGGAAGACCACCTCGCCTTCATCCGGGATTAGCTCGCCGAGCAGGATCCTGATGAGCGTGGTCTTTCCGGCGCCGTTTTCCCCCACAAGGGCAAAGCGCTGCCCCTTTTCCATGCGGAAGGAAGCTTCCGAAAACAGCTCCTTCCCGGGATATTCTTTTTTCAGGTTTCTGCATTCAAGAAGCATAAGGAAGATTTTAACGAAAGTGCCGCGAAGCGTCAAGGATTGATGAAAATTCATCTCCGCAGGCTTCACGGAGCAAAGCGCAGTCCTTTCCCTGTGTGCCTGCAGCCCGTTTCCTGTGGAAAAGACGGAATTAATCGTATATAATACAGACACTGTTCATCATAATATACAGGAAACGAATGATGTGCCTGCACTTTCATTCGTTTCCTCTGCCGGCCGCGGGTTGCGGAGCAGCATGTTTGTGTCGCGGCAAGATCGATGCGAAGCATCGTCTGCGATCCCCCGCCATGACCGGCAGCAGAAAGGAGCGACGAGGAAAATGAAGTTTTGCAGGATCGAACCCGATAATCAGGAATATTTTGATTCCTTTCTTTCTACTTCCTTTGCGGACAGCAGTTACGATAAAAACCAGCTTACCATTGGAATGTTTGACGAGATAGGTCCCCTGGGCGCGTTTACAGTCTGTTTAAATGACTATGTTGCTGAAATACGGAGCCTTCTGTATGCGGAAAGGATGAAGGCGGGCGTGTGCGAGAAGGCCATCCTGGACTTTATCCGCGATCAGGACTGGGAAATCTATCGCATCGAATTGATCGTTGGCGGAACCGACAGATATTTTGCCGAATATGATTTTGCCATGCTGGACATCGGATTTATGCCTTCGCAAAGCGATATTTCCCTTTATACTGCAACGATAGGGGAGATTGCCGAAGCGCAGGGCGATATGCTGGAGCGCTTTGAAAAAAAATATACCCCCGGTGAGTTTAAGACAGGCAAAGAGCTGACAAAATATGAGCTTGATCAGTATAACAGGATGTATCCTTTCAACCGGTATTTCCCCAATGACGAAAACAGGGATCTGTCCTGCTTTCTGTTTAAGGACGGAGAGATCATGGCAGGCATCACCGCACGGAAGCTTTCCGATTCGCAGCTGGAATTTCAGTGGATGGACGCGAAGCACCTGAATCGTCAGCAGACCATGAAGCTGATCATTTTTACGACATGGAATGCGTTGAAGCAGGTGGAAAAAGAGGCGAAGGTAACGATCTGCCCGTTTACGGATGAGGTTCAGCTGCTGGTACAGAAATTCGGATTCCGGCAATCCTCCCGGAGGATCGGCACAAGAGTCTACTCCTGCTATGTCGAATGAGCAGGCCTGAATTGTCATGGAGAAACGACAGGGAAAGGAGCGTAACACATGGGATTACTGGAACAGACCTATAAGAAAAAGGAAGAGCAGCTAAAGCAGAATCTTACGCTTTCACAGGAGATCACGAGAAAGCAGGAGGGCAGGATGGCTGAGATGAACAATGCCCTTCTTCAGGAAAAGCAGCAGGATAACATCCTCACTGTGAAAGGCCTTGAACGCTTTCGTGCCGACGAGATCCAGGAAGAAATGATGGCCCGATACAAAACCAGCCAGAGGCAGCGGGATGCGAGCGCATCAGACAGAAACATCCGCAAAAGGGCCGAGAAAAAGACCGCTCAGGCGATGAAGCTGAAAAAAATGCTTCAGGAGCTCGGGAATACCGGCAAATCCTTTGATGAGGTCGTTCGGGCAAATTATACCATCTTCAGGCTTAACACCTTTCGGAAAAGCAAAAATCCGAACATGAGTGATGACGATGCACGAAAGATAGAGGCGCTCAAAAAGCAGGCGCCGAAGGCTTATGAAAGACTCCTTAAGCTTGAGCATGTGCTCTCCCTGCTGGGGCAGAAAAGAGAAAAATACCAGGAACTGTATGAGTTTGCATTAAGAGAAAAACAGCAGGCTGGGAACGAGTGGGCTTATATCACTCAGATGTCCTCCATGGTCACCTATGCGCCGACGATCAACGCGGAAACCGAGCGGCAGCAGCTGGAGAACAGACGCAAAGAGGTGGAACCCGGCGAAAAGCACAGGAGGGATAAGTTTACAGAGCTTGATCAGACCTATCAGGACGAGCTCAAAGAAAACCTGAAGCCCATGAAGGTCAATCTGGAAGCGAATACGGAACAGCTCGAAAAAAAACCGTTTCTGGAGGATCATGAGGTCATGGATTATGTCCTTTCCAAACAGATGGAAAAGATCAGGCAAAGGGATCCTGGTGCCACCCCGGAAACAGTAAAAGAAATCGTAAAGGAGTACCTGAAAAAGCTGGCGGAAAAGTCCGCCCTCAGGTTCAGGGTATCCACAGATGCCGCCACCTCTATCCTGAATTCCAGATACCGCAGCGCCTATGACGGAAAAAGTGGGAAGTACAAGACGCTGATGGAAAAGCAGTTCAGCGCCAATACGCAGAACAAGACCTATGAATCCTTTGCCTTCGGAATCCTTGGCGGACAGAACGCTAAGGAATTCAGCGGGTATGGAGGAGACGATGCCTGTAAGCAGTACGGTACGGTTTCGATCAAGTTAAAAAAAGACAAAATGCGGGGGCGGGTCACCTTTACCTGCGGAAACAGCATGGGCCAAAAGAAGGATTCGAAGTTTTTGACCCCTCCGGATTTCTATGACATTAAGAAGGCCCGTGATGTATTCGGCGAACCTGATCTGGGGAACTGCGGCGATAACCTTTACGACATTTATTTCCGGGCGAAAGAGCTTCGGAAGAACGGTTATGAGAATATGGGCTCAGCCGAACAGGAGGCCCTTCAGGTGATCAATGACAAGGAGTTTCAGAAGTATTTTGAGGCACAGTTCCATGGCCAGGTGGGCGCCGCGGAGATCGAGGAGCTCACGGTAGTGCTGTCGAAAAAGGAGGGCAGTGACGAAAAGTGGGATTTCTCCAAAAAGGAGGATCTGGAACAGATCAAAAAGCTTCCTAATGTGAAGAAAATTTACGACTCGGTCAATATTGTCAATAAAAATCCCGTGGAATACGGCAGGACAGCCGAGGACGGCGAGATGAAGGTGACGCTCTGGGACTGCAACGGAAATACGCTTACCTTTGATGATCTGAAGTTCATCATGGAGAAATAAGGAACTCGGGATCAAAGAACGGCGCCGGTGTGCGAGATAAAACGGAAGGGAGAATAAACATGCAGTTTACGGTTGAGGATCATGATATGGGCACAAGCTTTCTTGTTCATCTGGAGGACGACTCCTATGCGCTGGTGGATATCATGAACAAAGAGGTATACAGAGATGAGCCCGACAGCCTGATGTCCCAGGGCTTTTGGGTGGAGGCTTCTGAAAATCCGGTTCCGGAGGAAACGATCCGGGAGATCGGAAGAGTACTGGAGCAAAACGCCTGACCGGCCTTTTGCGGCATATAACCATGCAGGACAAAAGCGAGCTTTTTGAACAATCCCTCGAAGGAAAAAAGATCCCGGTGCTTTCGCTGGATCATAAGTGGCACCGGCTGTTTACGCAGACCGGAAAGACCACGCCGGAGATCACAAAGCTCCAGGAGGAGCTGAATGAGCTCCTGAAGCGGCAGGGCAAGGCGAACACGCAGTTAAAAAGCCTCGGTCTTTACCGAAAAAAGCTGATGGACGAGGTGGTGGAGCTCTCCGGCGGCATCGACACCGGAGAAACGACGAATCAGCTGGCTGAGCATAAGCGCCTTTTGGAGGAATGCAGGCAGAAGATCGAGGATTATCAGGATCAGGTCATGGATCTGCCCCGTGAGATCGATTCCGTCAATAAGCGGCTGATGCTCGCCACAATGCAGCTTTGCTACGAGATGATCGCGCAGAACACCGAGGAGATCAAGGAGATCACGGCCTGGCTGGACGAGATCCGGGTGGAACTGAAAAAGCGCGTGGTCAAAAAGCAGGAGAAGATCATCTGGAATCAGGAGCTGTATTCCTATATGCACGATATCTTCGGTCCGGAGGTGATCGAGATCTTCGACATGGAATATTTCAGCGAGTACTATATTAAGGAAAAGGATCAGGGAAAAACGCCTCAGCCTGGAGATGAACATGCAAAATGAAAATCAAAGCCTGCCCCTCAGAACCTTCGCCCGGATCTCTTTGGAGGCGATAAGGGAAAATCTTTTGCTGCTTGCCGGAAGGCTTCCGGCAGGTGAAAAGCTGATCGCCGTGATCAAGGCGAATGCCTATGGCCACGGGGCCGCGGAGGTGGGAAAGGCGCTCGAGCCTCTCCCGCGGCTTGCCGGTTTTGCGGTGGCCGCGCCGGCGGAGGCCCTTGAGCTTGTCCGGGCCGGGATCAGAAAACCGATCCTGCTCCTCGGACCGGCCTTCGCGGAGGATTATCCTGCGCTGATCGAAAAGGAGATCCGGCTTCCCGTGTTCAGGGAGGATATGCTTGCGGAGATCGACCGGGCAGCTGAGCAGGCGGGAAAAAAGGCTTATGTCCATCTGGCGCTGGACACGGGCATGGGCAGGATCGGGATCCTTCCCGGCGAGGAAGGCCTTTTTTTTGTGCGAAGGCTGCTGGAATGCAAAGCCGTGATCCCGGAGGGGGTCTTTTCCCATTTCGCCAGGGCGGATGAGCGGGA
>CAMOOZ010000146.1 GCA_946621895.1 uncultured Lachnospiraceae bacterium
ACTCTTTTGAGTTTAAGTTTGAATTGACTCCAGATTCTATGATCTGGCTTAATTCGTTTGGATTACGAATAATTAACATGTCGAATGTATGCTTACATTCTTTTCATTTCCCTAAAGATTATTGTCTCTTCAGGGTCCTGCTGCTGTTCAGTTGTCAAGGTTCGCTGCCGCTGTCGGGGGCCTCCCCGCAAGCGGCGAATCACAGAATAACATTTTGAAATATGCTTGTCAACCCCCAAAATTCGAAACTTCAAAACAAGATTATCCGTGCGGTCTCCACTTGCGGGACCGTCAATTATTCTGCGAGTGACGATATCCAAACGAATCTGCTTAATTCGTTTTGGATATATTTGAAGGTCAGATCAAAGCATAAAAAATCGGGGTGACAAGATTTGAACTTGCGACCTCTTCGTCCCGAACGAAGCGCTCTACCAAGCTGAGCCACACCCCGATTGCGTTGTCTTTTCAGACAACGCCAAGTATGATACAATACTTTTGCTGCGGCGTCAAGTTTCTGTAGCGGGGCAGCAAAAAAATTTCAGGCGGAAAGCTTTTCAATTCCAAAAGAGGACGAAAATGGACAGGGATGTCAGGATGTCCGTGTCCCAGATCTTTCGCGGAGCGAAAGGGGACAGGGAAATATATGTTGAGTTTATCGGCGAAGGTTCCAGGGCCGAAGGAAAGATTTCTTTCAGAAAAAAGACTGCTTCCCCGGATAACACCGGAGGACTCGCGGATTTTACCCCTGCCAAAAAACAAAAAGCCCTTTCTCCTGCGCCGGAGGAATGGAGCGCATCGCTTTTATCCAGCAGCGGCTTCTCCGATGAAGACCGCGATTCCCTCATTGATTATCTGCAGAATAATAAGGAAAGTATTCTGAATCTTGCCGGCGGCGTGGACGCAATGCGCTCTTTTTTGGAAATCTAAATAAATCAATTGACTGTTCCCGGGCAGGCAATAAAAATGTCACAAAATTTTCCCATCTTCAATCATTTTTTTGTTGCATATTCCCATAATTAAAAATCTATGCTATAATCAACTGACGCATTCTATCTGTTATTCAGAAAGGGGTTTGCGAGATGATCAAAAAAGAGATGATTGCCATGCTCCTGGCAGGGGGACAGGGCAGCCGGCTTGGTGTGCTGACTCAAAAAACTGCCAAACCTGCCGTTGCCGTCGGGGGAAAATACCGTATCATTGATTTTCCTCTGAGCAACTGCATTAACCCCGGTGTAGATACGGTCGGTGTCCTGACGCAGTACCAGCCCCTCAAGCTAAACAGCCATATCGGCATCGGGATCCCCTGGGATCTGGACCGTAATGTGGGCGGCGTGAGTGTTCTGCCGCCTTATGAGAAAAGCGAAGACACGGAATGGTACACCGGCACTGCCAACGCCATCTATCAGAACCTGGATTATATGGAAAGCTTTAATCCGGATTATGTGCTGATCCTTTCCGGAGACCATATCTATAAAATGGATTATGAAGTGATGCTGGATTTCCATAAAAGCAGAGGGGCCGAGGTGACCATCGCCGTGATGCCCGTGCCCATTGAGGAAGCCAGCCGTTTCGGGATCGTGATTGCGGACGATCAGAGAAAGATCAGCGAATTTGAAGAAAAGCCGAAGCATCCCAGCAGCAATCTGGCCTCCATGGGAATTTATATTTTCAACTGGCAGACGCTGAAGGACAGCCTGCAGACGCTGAAGGATCAGAGCGCGCTGGATTTCGGCATGCATGTGATCCCGTACTGCCACAGCCTCGGAAAGCCGCTATACGCTTACGAATTCAACGGCTACTGGAAGGATGTCGGGACGCTGAATTCCTATTGGGAAGCCAATATGGAGCTCATCGATATCGTGCCCGAATTCAACCTGTATGAGGAATATTGGAAGATCTATACGGAGGCCACTTCGATCCCTCCCCAGTTTTTCAACGGGGGCTGCGGCGTGGAACGCTGCATCATCGGCGAAGGAAGCGAGATCTACGGAGAAGTATACAGCTCCGTGATCGGCTGTGATGTCCGGATCGGCAAAGGCAGCGTGATCAGGGACTCTATTCTGATGAACGGCACGGTGATCGGTGAGAACTGCCAGGTCACAAAGGGCATCATCGCAGAAGAGGTGACGATCGGCGATAATGTGGTCATCGGAAGCGGCGATGAGGAAGAAAACGAGACCGCGCCGCACATCTATAATCACGGGATCGTGACGATCGCGGAGAAATCTGTTGTGCCTGATAATGTGACCATCGGCAAGAATGTCTGTATTGCCGGCGAGACGCTTCCCGGAGATTACCCGAACGGCCAGCTGAAGAGCGGGCGGACCCTGGTGAGAGGAGACGCGTAAACCGTTTCAGGCAAACAGGTTGACCAGACCGGCATCAGTAAGTCAGAAATTGCAGCGGCGCAAACCGCTGAAACAGAGGAGATAAATTATGAAGGCAGTAGGAATCGTTTTGGCGGGGGGGCACACCCACCGCATGAAGGAGCTGACCAACACAAGGGCCATTGCCGCCATGCCCATTGCCGGTTCCTTCAGGGCCATAGATTTTGTGCTCTCCAATATGTCCAATTCCCATGTGCAGAAGGTGGGCGTCATCACACAGTTTAACGCGGCAAGTCTGCAGAAGCATTTAAGCTCCTCAAAGTGGTGGGATTTCGGGCGCAAGCAGGGAGGACTTACCGTGTTTACCCCGAACATGACGCCGGATAATTCCCAGTGGTTCCGGGGCACCGCGGACGCGATCTACCAGAACCTCGGCTATCTGAAGGAAAGTCATGAGCCCTATGTGATCATTTCCTCCGGAGACGGTGTATACAAGATGGACTACAACTCCCTGCTGGAGTACCACATCGATAAGCAGGCGGATATCACCGTGGTCGTCAAGGACATGGAGCCGGATGCACGGATCGAGCGCTACGGTACGATCAAAATGAACGAGGAAGCCCGGATCACGGATTTTGAGGAAAAACCCGTTCTGGCGAAATCCAATACGATCTCCTGCGGGATCTATGTGATCCGCAGAAGGCTCCTGATCGAAATGATCGAGAAATGCGCCGAAGAGGATCAGTATGATTTCGTCAGGGATGTGCTGATCCGCTATCGTGATGTGAAACGGATCTACGGCTACAAGCTGAAAACATACTGGCGCAACATCGCATCGGTCAGGGATTATTTCATGACCAACATGGATTTCCTGAAGGCAGAGGTGCGGGATTTCTTCCGTCAGTATCCCCATATTTCCACGAAGATCGACGATCTCCCTCCCGCGAAATACAATCACGGCGTAAAAGTGGAGAACAGCCTGATCGCCAGCGGCTCCATTATCAACGGCACGGTGGAAGGGTCGCTTGTGTTCAAGAACGGCTTCATCGGCAACGGCTCCGTGATCAGGAATTCCATCATTTTAAATGATGTCTATATCGGAAACAATGTCACGATCGAAAACTGCATCGTGGAATCCAGATCCACGATCCCGGAAAACTCCTACTACAAGGGAGAAAACGATATCCGCATTGTCACGGAAAGGGGAAACCGTTACATTCTTTAACCAGTGAATTCTAAAAGTTATTCTTTAACAGTTCCTAATGAACGCAGGGGGGGCAGTCTGAAAAGTCTGCCTCCTTTTGGAATGCCCTTTTGTCGATACTGAGGTATTTTGCCTATGCTCAGACTTGTTTCCTCTCCTCCGCAGTGGCTCATCGCCGGTCTGGGAAATCCGGGGAAAGAATATCATCAGACCCGTCATAATGCCGGATTTCTTGCACTGGACGAGCTGATCGAAAGCTATCATTTCGGCCCGCCTTCCGTCGGAAGGAAATTCCGCGGGATGCTTGGACGGGGAGAGATTGAGGACATCCCCGTTTTCCTGCTGAAGCCTACAACCTATATGAATCTCAGCGGAGAAGCGATACGTGCCGTAACGGATTATTACCATATCGACATAAACTCCCATCTTATTGTGATCTCAGACGAAATCCACCTGCCTGCCGGAAGGATACGCATCCGGAAAAAAGGCTCAGCGGGAGGCCATAACGGTCTGAAAAGCATCATCGCCCAGCTGGGCACAGAGGATTTTATCCGCATCCGCATCGGCGTGGGCGATGCTTCAGGCGATGAACTGGTGGATCATGTGCTGAGCCGCCCTGCCCCGGAGGACCGGGAAGACTTCGCGCATGGGATCCGCCTTGCCGCCCTGGCAGCCGCCGCGATCCTGAAGGACGGCCCGGACTCAGCGATGAACCGGTTTAATGCGCTGCCGCCTAAGGAGAATACATGAGGACACTGACTGAACCCCTGGAAAGCTATGCCCATTGGGAAAAGCTCCTGCGCACCCTGAAGGAACAAAAGAGCGTTTCCGTATCCGGCTGTCTGGACTCCCAGAAGCTCCATTTCTTTTCCGGCGCCGCGGCGGACTACCCCGTCCGCCTGATCATCACCGCCGAAGAACAGGAGGCGGGAAAGATCGCCGAGGAGTATCGTTTCTATGACCGGAACACGATCTACTATCCTGCCAGGGATCTTTTCTTTTATCAGGCCGACCTTCATGGCAACGCGCTTTCCGCCGAACGCCTGCAGGTCTGCAGGAAGCTCCTGGCAAAGGAAGCGCTTACCGTCGTGACCACGGTGGATGCGCTTCTGACGCCTGTTCCCGGGCTTTCCGAATATGCCTCCCG
Organism: uncultured Lachnospiraceae bacterium; assembly: GCA_946621895.1. The sequence continues at coordinate 4,679 of CAMOOZ010000146.1, forward strand.
GATGCTTTCCCTGAAGGAAGGCGACAGCATTTCGGCGGAGGAATTCCCGGAAACACTTGTTTCCATGGGCTATGTCCGCACGCCGCAGGCCGAGGAGCCCGGGCAGTATTCCATCCGCGGCGGCATCCTGGATATCTATGACCCCACGCTGGAGCGCCCCGTCAGGCTGGAGCTCTGGGGCGATGAGATCTCGTCCATCCGCTGCTACGATCCGGAAACCCAGCGCTCCGCAGAGGCGCTGAAGGAGATCGAAATCTTCTGTGCGGCAGAGCTCCCCCTTTCGAAAAAAACGCTGAGCCGGGGAATCGCCGGCATAAAAAAAGAAGGGGCCGCAAGGGTAAAGGAGCTGCGGGAGAGCATGAAGACGGAGGAGGCCCATCGTCTGAAGGGATTATTGGACGAGCTTGCCGAAACCGCCGGAAACGGCCTGCGGCCCGATAATCCGGACGGCTTTATCCGCTATTTTTATCCGGACGCCGGGCTTTTGTGCGATCTTCTTCCACAGGAAAAAAGCCTGATCCTCCTGGATGAGCCGGGGCGCCTTAATCAGGAGCTTGACCGGATCGCGGAGGGCTACGGGGAAAGCCTGAAAAGCCGTTATGACGGGGGCTATATCCTGAAAAGCCAGCTTTCCCTGAGCGCAGGCGCCGAAAGGGTGCGGCAAAAGCTTTCCGCGATGACCACCCTCTCTCTGCAGACACTGGATGCTGCCGACCCCATCGTAAAGCCCGACTGGAAAACAGAGATCCGCGTCCGCTCCATGACCTCCTATCTGGGCAGCTTTGAAGCACTGGCCCAGGATCTTACGCGTTACCGGAAGGCAAAATACAAAATCCTCCTGCTCTCCCCCTCCCGAACAAGGGCAAAGCGCTTTGCCGACGAGCTTTTTGACCGGGATCTGGGCGCCTTTTACTCTGAGGATCAGGACAGGCCCATTGCCCCGGGGGAACTGATGGTCAGCACGGGCGGCGTGGCCAGAGGCTTTGATTACCCGGATCTTCGGTTTGTGGTCGTCTCCGAGGGCGATCTTTTCGGCAGAAGGAAAAAGCGGAGGGCAAGACAGTTTACCGGAAAAGGGATCTCTGACATCAGCGATCTGAAGGTGGGCGATTATGTGATCCACGAAAGCCACGGCATGGCCATCTATCGGGGGATCGAGCAGGTGGTGGTGTCCCACACCGCAAAGGATTATATGAAGCTGGAATACAGGGACGGCGGCGTGCTGTATGTGGAAGCCAGCAATTTCTCCGTGGTCCAGCGGTATTCCTCCCAGGATAATGCCGTCCGTCCGAAGCTGGCAAAGCTCGGCGGAAAGGAGTGGGAAAAAACAAAATCCAAAGCCAGGGCCGCGGCCGCGGAGGTGGCAAAGGATCTCGTGGAGCTCTATGCGAAGCGGCAGGCAAAAACCGGCTATTCCTTTTCCAAAGACACCGTCTGGCAGCGGGAATTTGAGGAGCTCTTTCCCTTTGAGGAAACAGACGACCAGCTGAAGGCCATTCAGGAAACCAAGGCGGATATGGAAAGCCCCCGCATCATGGACAGACTGCTCTGCGGGGATGTGGGCTTCGGCAAAACAGAAGTGGCTCTGCGAGCAGCCTTCAAGGCGGTTCAGGACGGCAAACAGGTGGTCTTTCTGGTCCCCACCACGATCCTGGCCAGCCAGCACTATCAGACCTTCCGGCAAAGGCTGAAGGACTTCCCCGTGACCGTTGAAATGCTCAGCCGTTTCCGCAGTCCGGGTGAACAGAGGATCATCCTGAACCAGCTGCGAAAGGGACAGGTGGATATCCTGATCGGGACCCATCGCGCGCTCTCAGAGGATGTCCAGTTTACGGATCTTGGTCTCCTGATCATCGATGAAGAGCAGAGCTTCGGCGTGGGGCATAAGGAAAAGATCAAAAAGCTCAAGGCGGATGTGGATGTGCTGGCGCTCTCCGCGACGCCGATCCCGCGCACGCTGCATATGTCCCTGGCAGGGATCAGGGATATGAGCATTTTGAATGAAGCGCCGGAGGACAGGATGCCGATCCAGACCTTTGTCTGCGAATATAATGAGGAGATCGTCCGGGAGGCGATCAAAAGAGAGCTTTCCCGCGGCGGCCAGGTCTATTATGTTTACAACAGGATCGGCAATATCGCCACGATATCCGCCAGGGTAAAGGCGCTGGTGCCCGAGGCCACCGTCACCTATGCGCACGGTCAGATGCCCGAGGGAGAGCTGGAGAATATCATGGCGGAATTCGTGGAGGGCAGCATCGATGTGCTCGTGTCCACCACGATCATCGAAACGGGCATGGACATTCCCAATGTGAACACGCTGATCATCCACGATTCCGAGCGGATGGGGCTCTCGCAGCTCTACCAGCTGCGCGGCCGGGTGGGCCGTTCCAACCGTACCGCCTATGCCTTTTTAATGTACCGCAAGGATAAGATCCTGAAGGAGGTGGCGGAAAAGCGTCTCTCCGCCATTCGGGAGTTCACGGATCTGGGCAGCGGAATGAAGGTGGCCATGCGGGATCTGGAGATCAGAGGGGCCGGGAATCTCCTGGGCAAAATGCAGCATGGTCACATTGAGGCCGTGGGCTATGACCTCTATTGCCGGATGCTGGGAGAAGCCGTAAAAACCCTCCAGGGCGAGGAGGTGGAGGAGAACTTCGAGACCACAGCGGATCTGAGTCTGGATGCCTATATTCCACAGGGCTATATCCCCGGAGAAGGTGAGAAGCTGGAAATCTACAGACGCATTGCCGCCCTGGAGACACAGGAAGAGCTGGAGGCCATGAACGAAGAGCTGGAGGAGCGTTTCGGGAAGGTGCCCAGGCCCCTTTCCAATCTGCTGCGGGTCTCCCTGATCCGCAGCCGGGCGCACCATCTGTATGTGGTGAAGCTGACCGGTGACGGCGGACTTATCCTGGCTCAGGTCAGAGAGGATGCAAAATACAATGTCCGGAAGCTCCCGGATCTGCTCTCCGCATGCAGGGGATTGAAGTTTTCCCCGAAGCCCACGCCCGCCTTTTCCAGAAAATACAAAAAGAGCACACTCGTGGAACAGACGGAGCAGGCGCTTCTTGACTCACTGGAGGAAATGCTCCTGAAAATGGAAAAATACTTGCTGGATAATCCGGCGTAAGCTATAATTCTTCCATCTGTTTCCGTCTGTACATTTGTTATCATTTCCTTTGATACGAGGTTTTATATGCGGTTTGTGGAAATCAGCCAACTTGAACCGAAGGGGCGCCTGGTCCGTCCGATCTTTAACACGGACGGCGTGCTGCTGTACGGAAGCGGCACTCCCGTGGACAGCGGCGTGATCGCCAATCTGCGGAAAATGAAGCTCTTCGGCATCTATGTGCTGGATGAGCAGGAGCCCGTTCCCGAGATCAGCAGTGAGCTTCTGGAGCTGGAGTCCTTCCAGACGATGGAAGCCCATGTGGTGGATGAGATCTGCAGAAATGTGATCGCAGGAAAACCGATCAAAAATCTTGAGGAAACGGTTGAGCTGATCGTCCGCAAATTCGGCTTCATGAAGGGCCCCATGCACTTTAACCAGTCTCTGCGCTCCAAGGAGGATTTTGTCAGCAAGCATATCCTGAATGTGGCGATCCTGACCTCTCTGATCTCCGGCGTCCTGAATCTGGAAATGAAGGAGCGAAAGTATCTGGTGGAGGCCGCGCTGTTTTACGATCTGGGCAAATATCTTGCGCCGCAGGAGCTTTTAGTCAAAACCGGCACGCTGACGCCGGAGGAGCTGAGCCAGGTACGCGCCGCAAGGCAGGAGGGCTATGCCCTGTTAAAGGAAAACTATGCCTATCCTGCCGGGGTAAGGCGATATCTGATCCAGCTCTCCAAGGACATGATCAATCATTTCGGCCTGGGACACGAGGAGCAGACGCTCCTTCCCGGCACAAAGATCCTGAAGGTGGCGGATATTTATGATGTGCTCACGGCTGTCCGTCCTTACAAGGCTCCCAAATCGCCCTTTTCCGCTTTTATGATCATGTCAAAGGAGCCGGAGGAATATGAGGAAAAATATGTAGAAGCGCTGGGTGAATGCCTCCATATCCTGCCTGTGGGCAGCTATGTCCAGCTGACAAACGGCGAGCAGGGAATCGTCATCAGAGAAAACACCCGCATCCTTGAGCGGCCGATGGTGCTGGGCTTTGCCACGAATAAGATGTACGATCTCTCGATCAATTCTGTGTACAGAGAGGTAAAGATCCAGGACACCGTTTCCACGCCGGATAACCGTCCCCAGGTGAAAACGGATTTGACGGGGCTCGGGTAAATGTGGTATCCTGTATTGGTTAATGACTTCTCGCCGCTGATGATTCGGCGGCGGATCTTGATCACAGCTAGAAGAAGGGAGATAGTCTCATGGCAAAGCGGTTGGTGACCAGAAGTGATTTTGACGGTCTCGTGTGTGCGATGCTCTTAAAGGAAATGAATCTGATCGAGGAGATCAAATTCGTCCATCCCAAGGATGTGCAGGATGGCAAGATCGAGATCACGGAAAACGATATCACCACCAATCTCCCCTTCGATCCCAGAGTGGGGCTGGCCTTTGACCACCACGAGAGCGAGCTTTCCCGTGTGGCCACATCAGACATCAAAAAACGCTTCATCATTGATCCGTATGCCAAATCCGCCGCCCGTGTCGTCTATGATTATTACGGCGGAGAAAAGACCTTTAAGCGGGTCTCCAGCGAGATCATGTGGGCCGTGGACAAGGGCGACTCCGCGGACTTCACCGTAGACGAGATCCTTGATCCGAAGGACTGGGTGCTGCTGAATTTCATCATGGACGCCCGGACGGGTCTGGGCCGTTTCCATGATTTCCGGATCTCCAATTACGATCTGATGATGGAGCTCATTGATTACTGCCTGCAGCATTCGATCAGCCAGATTTTACAGCTTCCGGATGTCAAAGAGCGGACCGATCTTTACTTTGAGCAGCAGGAGCTCTTCAAGGCGCAGCTTCAGCGCATTGCCAAGGTCCATGACCGGGTTATCGTCATCGATCTTCGCGGAGAAGACACGATCTATGCCGGCAACCGCTTCATGATCTATGCGATGCATCCGGAGATTGAAATCTCCGTCCATGTGGCCTGGGGCTTCAGAAAGCAGAACACTGCCGTCATGATCGGCAAATCCATTGTGAACAAAGCGTCCAATGTGAATATCGGCGATCTCTGCCTCTCCTACGGCGGCGGCGGTCATGCCAATGCCGGCACCTGCCAGCTCGCCAACGACATCGTGGATGCGGAGCTTCCCGGGATCATTGAGAAGCTGAACGGTCGCTGACCATAAATTATCGCAGTAAATAATTCATTTTCCGCTTGCATTTTCTCTTTGATTGGTCTATACTTGTCAAAGTGATTTTGGGCTATCGCCAAATGGTAAGGCAACGGACTCTGACTCCGTCATTTCAAGGTTCGAATCCTTGTAGCCCAGTAAAAACCCTTCAGAGGATGTCCTCCGAAGGGTTCTTTTTTGCCCTGAAACGGCCTGATTGCGTGGGTTTTGTGGGTTTCTACGTCAAACTGATGAGCACATGACAATTCTGACCGGATTGGTCAAATAGAGGAAATCAGGGGAAAAATACGTAAAAAAACGGGTGCTTTCTAAAAAATAGAGTAATAATAGAGTAACGGAATTTGCCCGTTTATGACGGTTTTCCATTATTCTGAGCGGCAGAAACCGTAACAGAACAGCGTACAGGTGCAGGAAAGGCGGGCAAGGATCACTCCCTGCCCGCCTCATTTCGTCCTGACGGCACCTCATTAAGTGTCTGCAATTTTCTCCAATTTTGAGTTGCAGATTTCTCCATTTAGAGTCTGCAATAAAAATGCTGGATGCCACATCATACAGTGCCTTCATCTCGGAGAACAGGACCACGACAGGGATCATCGTCGGGGACAAGGGATTTCCCGAGTCGGCGGCGCATGAACACTTTGAGGCAAACCTCGGGTCATAGAAAAAGCCGGAGGCGGTTCCATTTTGGACTCCGTTCTCCGGCTATGTCAATGCTCTCTTCTTGCACTTCGTCTCTTACGCCAATCGTAGGCAGGAATAAATAACGGATTATTCGCCAAAGAATTTGATCCGCTGCTCTGCAGGCAGATACATACCGTCA
>CAMOOZ010000147.1 GCA_946621895.1 uncultured Lachnospiraceae bacterium
GAAAAATCAGCGCTTCAGCGTGATTTTTCACATTTCGCGCCTGCCATAAAGAAAAGGCCCGGTATCACGCCGGGCCCGCAAGTGCCTTTATTTTTCGGTCCTCAAACCAGCTCCAGAATGACCTCAAGGGCTCCGTCGCCTCTTCTCTGGCCCAGCTTGATGATCCTGGTATAGCCCCCTTTTCTGTCCGCATAACGGGGCCCGATCTCATCAAACAGCTTTCCGGGAAGGTCCACCTTTTTCGTGTTTTTCTTCTTTCCGGAATTTTCGATCTTTCCATCCTCGTCCAGCGCGTATTCCGTCACGGGATACAGCACAGAGAGCATCTTCCTTCTGGCAGCCAGTCTGGAAGGGAGATCCTTTTTGATCTCTCTTTCCTCTTCCGTGTACACCGTTTTTGTCTTTCCCTTTTCCTCTTTGATCAGGGAACCGTCGGCATTCCTGTGGGACTCATGAAGCACTGCACCGGTCTCCCGGTCCACGATCTGTTTGACCCTTCTGCCGTCTTTATCCCTCTGGGGCACCTTTACCTTCACGCTGACCGTTTCGAAATTATCCTTCTCCTTGATCCCCAGCGTGATCAGCCTTTCGGCGATCCTCCTCACCTCCTTTGCCCTGGCCTCAGTGGTCACGATCTTCTCATGATAGATCAGATTGGTCACCTGATTCCTTAAAAGGGCAAGTCTCTGCGGGGTGGGTTTTCCTAACTTTCTCATCTGTGTCTTCCTCCTTCAAGACCGGAGCTGTATAACACAATACTTCCCGGTCTCCTGCGAACTCTTCGGGTTTACCGCAGTGAAACGGTTTTAAACTTCTTCGCTTTCCTTCAGGCTCAGGCCCAGCTCCTTCAGCTTTGCCAGCACCTCCTCCAGGCTCTTTCTTCCCAGATTCCTGACCTTCATCATGTCCTCGGGCGTCTTGTCCACGAGGCTTTCCACGGTGTCTATTCCAGCGCGCTTTAAGCAGTTATAGCTTCTGACGGAAAGCTCCAGCTCATCGATGGTCATCGTCAGCACCTTTTCCTTTTCATCCGTTCTGGAATTCGGGATAAAGGTGGCTGCCTGAGCGGATTCCGAAAGATTGATAAAGATATCCAGATGCTCCTGCAGCAGCTTCGCCGCCAGCGAAATGGCTTCATCCGCCGCGATGGTTCCGTTCGTGGTCACATCCAGCGTAAGCTTGTCGTAATCCGTGACCTGTCCCACACGGGTATCTTCCACCGTGATGTTCACCCGCTCCACCGGCGTATAGATGGAATCAATGGGGATCACACCGATCGGCAGATCCTCGACCATTGCCTTATTTCTCTCTGCTGTATAGTAGCCTCTTCCCCTTCTGACGGTAAGCTCCATGCTGAGTCTGGAGTCCTTGCCGGAAAGCGTCGCGATCAGCTGATCCGGATTCACGATCGTGATATCCTGATGGGTGCTGACATCGCTTCCCCTGACATCACCCTCACCGCTTGCGTCAATGTACAGGGTCTTTGGCTCATCGCTCTCGCTGTCATCTCTGATCGCGAGGCTCTTGATATTCATGATAATCTCGGTGATATCTTCTTTTATCCCGGGAATAGTCGCAAATTCGTGCTGTATCCCATCAATTTTCACCTGGCTTACAGCACTTCCGGGAAGGGAGGAAAGCATTATGCGGCGCAATGAATTCCCCAGAGTGATCCCATATCCTCTTTCCAGGGGTTCTACCACAAATCTTCCGACCTTCTTATCATCCGAAAGCTCAACTGTTTCAATCTTGGGACGTTCAAAATCGAACATATATTCTGACTCTCCTTAAGCCTGGATGAATGGCATGATAATCCGTATGGAAATTACTTGGAATACAACTCGACGATAAGCATTTCGTCCACGGGCACATCAATCTGCTCCCTGGTCGGCAGCTCCTTTATCGTCCCCTTCATATTGTCCGTGTCCACATCCAGCCATTCGGGCACGAGCCTGCCGGAAGTGGTCTCCAGGATATCCTTATACCGCTGAAGGCCTTTCGCCTTATCCGTGATCTGGACCACATCACCGGCTTTTACCCTGTAGGAAGGGATCTGGACCAGCTTACCGTTCACCTTTACATGGCGATGTCCCACCACCTGACGGGCCTCATGCCTGGTCCGTGCAAACCCGAGACGGAAGATCACATTATCCAGCCGGGATTCCAGAAGGACCATCAGGTTCTCACCTGTCTGCCCTTTCATCCGAACCGCCTTCGCATAGTAATTCCGGAAAGGTCTTTCCAGCACGCCGTAAATAAACTTGGCCTTCTGCTTCTCTCTGAGCTGAAGCCCATACTCGCTGACCTTCCGATTGGAGCGGACGAGCTTGCGCCTGGACTTTTTATCATAGCCTAAATATGCCGGCTCGATCCCCAGGGATCTGCACCGCTTTAACACAGGGGTTCTGTCGATAGCCATATCTTCCTCCTAATCACTGCCTATGCCGATACCGGATTATACTCTGCGTCTCTTGGGGGGTCTGCAGCCATTATGAGGAACGGGCGTTACATCCGTAATGCTCGTGACCTGCAGGCCGTTTGCGGCAAGCGCTCTGATCGCTGCCTCCCTGCCCGAACCGGGGCCCTTTACAAAGACATCGACCGTCTTTAATCCGTGAATCAACGCTGCCTTCGTGGCAGCCTCAGACGCCATCTGAGCGGCATAGGGAGTGGACTTACGGGAGCCTCTGAAGCCAAGGCCTCCGGCAGAGGACCAGCTCAGGGCATTGCCCCCGTTGTCGGTCAGTGTGACGATAGTATTATTGAAGGAAGCCTGGATATGCGCCTGCCCATGCTCTACATTCTTTTTGACCCTGCGCCTGACGCCCTTCTTTGCCGAACTTTGCTGCTTTTTTGCTGCCATATTGATCTACCTCACCTTATTTCTTCTTATTTGCGACGGTTCTCTTGGGACCTTTTCTTGTCCTGGCATTGGTCTTTGTCTTCTGTCCTCTGACAGGCAGGCTCTTTCTGTGACGAATGCCGCGGTAGCAGCCGATCTCCTGGAGGCGCTTGATGTTCAGGGCCACCTCTCTGCGGAGATCACCTTCCACCATATAGCCATCCTCCACCACATCACTGATCCGCTTAACCTCTTCATCGGTCAGCTCCCTGCAGCGGGTATCCGGATTCACCTTTGCGGCAGCCAGGATCTTGTTCGCACTTGTCCTTCCGATGCCGTAGATATAGGTGAGTCCGATCTCA
>CAMOOZ010000148.1 GCA_946621895.1 uncultured Lachnospiraceae bacterium
ATAGTCCATCAGGATCCAGCCCGCTTCATCATAACCCTCGATATGCTTAATGGGAATGCTTTCCTTTCCCAGCTTTTCTTCCACCTCATCCGCCATGGCCTGGAGCTGGTTTCGGTTTTTCCCGCTGACAAGGATAAAATAGTCCGCCAGCGTGGAGATCTCCCGGATATCCAGCACGCGGATATCCTCTCCCTTCTTGTCCTCCAAAACCTTCACCGCAATTCCTGCCAGTTTTTCTGAAGCTTCCATTTATCCCTCCGTCGCTCAGCTGCCATTCACCGCTTCACCGCTCATAAAGCAGCATTATTCTCCTTAGCCCCGGTAGTAATTCAGCGTTTTCTCCGTCATGGGGTCCACCGGAAGCCCGCCGGCGTTTAAATACTTTACCGTGTCCTTCAAGATCCCCAAAAGCGCCCTGTCCGGATCGCTGAACGCCTGCCGCCTGCGCTTGCCCAGCTTTTTCTGCTTATAGCGGAAGGGCTCGATATAATCCGCGATAAAGATGATCTTTTCCAGCAGGCTCATCCCGGGCCTCCCGGTGGTGTGCCAGGTGATCGCAGCAAGGATCTCCGGATCGGTTTCCCCGAACTCCTCCTCGGCGATCCTTGCCCCGACCTTTCCATGCAGCAGATAAGGCGCTCTTTTTTCCGCCTCGGACACGGGCAGGCCGTTTTTAAAACAGTAGCGCATGAGCTCCTCATCGGATAAGGGCTTTGCGATATCATGCAGAAGCCCTGCCCGGACAGCCTTTTCCACGGAAGCTCCGTAAAGGGCAGCCAGATTTCCGGCTGTGTACGCCACCGAAAGGGTGTGGGCAAACCGGGACTCCTTCAGGCGTTTCGACAGCGCCTCCACCAGCTCCTTATTCCCGGGCGCATCCTTTGCGGCATCCGCGCCGTGCGCATTGATGCCGTCCTCCTCCGGCAGGGGCGATCCGCCGGGAGAAATGCCTTCAGCGGGTTGCCCGGTGAGGATCCTGTCCTGCCTTTCCTCCGTATATCCCGCAGGCTCCCGCGGGATATACAGCGCATTCTCCCGGATATAGGCGAGCACCCGCTTCGGGAGCAGTGCGCTGACCTCCTCATGATGCTCCAGCTTCATTCTGATGTCGCTGGAAGCGCAGGGAAAGGGCTTCATCGGAATGAGCGTGATATCCGCGCCGTAGCGTGCTCTCAGCTCCTCTGATTTTTTCTCCAGCCGCTGTTTGTCGCCATCCTCCCTGATGGAGACGGCGATCTTCGCGCCGGCAAAGATCGGTTCCGGCCTGTACCACTTTTCCATCATGTAAAGGGTGTCCTCGCCGACAAGGAAAAACAGCACGGCCTCCGGGAACCGCTCATGAAAGCTGAGGACCGTCTCATAGCTGTAGGAATTGCCTCCGCGCCTCACCTCTTCATCCGACACGCTGAGGCCTTTTCTGCCCATGACGGCAAGCTTCGTCAGCATCAGCCTTGTTTCCGCGTCGGAAACATTTTTTTTCATATAGGAATTCCCGCTGGGCACCAGAAATACCCGGGACAGTCCCAGGTAGTCTCTGGCGGTTTCCGCCATATGCAGATGGCCGTTATGGGGCGGGTCAAAGGTGCCCCCGAGGATCCCAAGCCTCTCCTTTTTCTCAGCGCTCATGCGATAAACCCGCTTTTGCTATCCGGATCACCGGATATAGGTAAAATGATGACCGAACACACGGACACTGTCTCCCTCCTCCATGCCAAGCTCCTTCAAGGCATCGATCATGCCGCCGTCCTCCAGAAATTTCTGGAAGAAGGCAAAGCCCTTTTCCGACTCCAGATTCGTGTAGCCCAGCATTTTTTCGATCCTGGGCCCCTCCAGCACATATTCCTCCGTCTTATCATCATAAAAGGCACTGAAGGGCCCCTCCGCATAGGCAAGCTCCGTCTCCGGATCGAATTCCCCGGTGAACACGGGCCGCTCCGCGGGCATTTCACGCAGGATCGCATCCGCGCGGTACAACAGCTCCCGCACGCCCTCCCCGGTGGCCGCGCTGATGGGAAAAACCTCCGCGGAAAAGCTTTCCCTGAGCCTTGCCGTAAGCTCCTCCTTATCCGGACAGGCATCCATCTTATTCGCCGCGATCAGCCTCGGCCTTTCCGTCAGCGGCGGGATCCCCTTCAGGACGGACTGCTCCGCGATCAGCTGCGCATAGCGCTCAAGCTCTTTTTCCAGGATGCGGATATCCTCGATCGGACCCCTGCCGTCCGTTCCGGCCATATCCGTCATCAGGATCAGCACCCTCGTCCGCTCGATATGCCGCAGGAAATCATGACCAAGGCCTGCCCCCTCCGAGGCGCCCTCAATGATCCCAGGGATATCCGCGATAACAAAACCGTGATCCTCCAGATCCACGACCCCGAGATTGGGACGGATCGTCGTGAAGGGATAATCGGCGATTCTCGGTCGCGCATTCGTCCCCTGTGCAAGAAAGGTGCTCTTTCCGGCATTGGGAAAGCCCACAAGCCCTACATCGGCGATGCATTTAAGCTCCAGGAGAAGCTCGATCTGCCGCTCCGGCTGTCCCGGCTTGCCGTATTTCGGCGCCTGCATCGTGCTCGTGGCAAAATGCTGGTTGCCCAAGCCGCCCCTGCCGCCCTTCAGCAGCAGAAAGCGCCTGTTTTCTCCGGACATATCCGCGATGACCCTGCCGGAGGCCGCATCCCTGATCAGCGTCCCCTCCGGAACCTTCAGGATCACATCCTTCCCGTTTTTCCCGCGGCAGTTGCGCTTCGCGCCGTTTTCCCCGTTTTCCGCCTTATATTTGCGGATATGGCGGTAATCCGTCAGCGTGTTCAAACCCGGATCGACCACAAAGACGACGGAGCCGCCGTCTCCGCCGGCGCCGCCCGCCGGCCCGCCATTGGGCACATCTTTCTCCCTCCGGAA